>JAFXJX010000056.1 GCA_017532025.1 Clostridia bacterium
ACAGACGGCGTAAAGTGTGCTAAGTGCGGCGAGATATTGGTTGCACAACAAACAATTCCCGCCAAAGGTCACACCGACGGTGAATGGATCACCGATGCCGATGCTTCCTGCACCAAAGACGGCAGCAAGCATCAAGTCTGCGCGACTTGCAATGAAACCATCAAGAACGAAGCCATACCCGCTTTCGGTCACACCGACGGTGAGTGGATCACCGATGCCGATGCTTCCTGCACCAAAGACGGCAGCAAGCATCAAGTCTGCGCCACCTGCAATGAAACCATCAAGAACGAAGCCATTCCCGCTTTCGGTCACACCGACGGTGAGTGGATCACCGATGCCGATGCTTCCTGCACCAAAGACGGCAGTAAGCATCAAGTCTGCGCCACCTGCAATGAAACCATCAAGAACGAAGCCATACCTTCATTCGGTCACACCGAAGTTATCGATATTGCCGTTGCTCCCACCTGCACCGTGGCAGGCTTGACTGAGGGCAAGCATTGCTCGGTATGCCATGAAATCCTTGTTGCGCAAACCACCGTGGATGCTCTCGGTCATTCGTACGATGATCCATACGATGACACTTGTAACGAATGCGGCTTTGTTCGCGAGGTAGGATGCGCACATAAACGCACTGTTGTTGTTTCCGGTCAAGCCGCCACTTGCACGGAAACCGGCTTGACAGACGGCGTAAAGTGTGCTAAGTGCAACGAGATCTTGGTTGCACAACAAACAATTCCCGCCAAAGGTCATACCGAAACAACCGATGGCGCTGTTGTGCCCACTTGCACAAAATGGGGCGCATCCGGCAAAGTGGAATGTACGCTGTGTCATATTACAGTTCAAGAACAAACCTTTTTGGAACCCGTCGGGCACACTTATCTTGATGGAATATGCTCCGCGTGCCATCAGTTGAAGCCTGATTTCACCGACATCAGTCAGTACAATTCTCACGAAGGCTATGCGTTTTTTGAAGCAGCTCCCGACGGAAACGCCATGCGCGCGTTTTACGAAGACATGGAAAAAGAACTGTCAGAATTTCACCATAGCGACACCATCAACGCACCCTTTTATCAAAATCATCCCGAATGGGGTAAGGTACATAACATAGGCTTTTTCAACTATGCACAGTACGGTCTGACCCGCGAACAGGCATATAGCGTATTTCTCCTGTTCAGAAAAGACCATCCCGCTTATTATTGGTTGTCATCTTTGGTATATTATAACAGTACTGTCATAGCGGTAACGACCATTGAGGAATACGCTAACGGAAAAGACCGAAGTCGCTATAATGACATTATGTATGAATCGATTGCCAAATACGTTGCCTTGACAGACGGAGAAACAAGCGCCTACACCATCGCGCTTACCTACTATGACGCACTGCTCGCCGATTTTGAATATGCTTACGACGAATACAACAGACCTGAATCGGCGCAATGGGCGCACAGTATTATGGGAGGATTCCTTTACAACAAATTTGTTTGTGAAGGATACGCCAAACTGTTCCAACTGCTGCTGAACTACAGCGATGTACAAAATATGTATATTACAGGCGAAGCCGGCGGAGATCATGCATGGAATCTTGTTTGTATGGATGACGGCAATTGGTATTGGTTTGATCTCACTTGGGCAGACGCTTCCGGAAACTACCTGTATTTCTGCGCATTGGATAATACCTTTACCGACCACCGACCCGATGCTTTCTATCAATACGGACAAAGTTTCAATATTACACTCCCCTCGCGTGCAGACTCACCGTTTGCGAGCGAAGCTGTTCTTGAAATCGGCGAGACCTTTGCGATCGGTAACAGTGTCTACTATCTCGCATCGGCAGGCTCGGTCAAGCAGTTGAAGGGACCGAAGATACCAGCCGATAAGCTTGTGTACAACGGCGCGGTATATACGATCATATCCGATAAGCATCATGATCATATCTTTGCCAATTGGATAACCGTCAAAGAACCGACCTACACAAGGCCCGGCAAAGCCGAAAGCACTTGCGTTTGCGGTATGATCGCAGTTCTGACCATTGACCAAATCGGATGATCTGAATACCAACACCGCCGCATCGTTTGATGCGGCGGTTTTTTGTGAAATTCTATTGACAAAGCACGCCCACTGTGCTATCATGAATACATGAGCAAGTGTTCACATATTTATTTGAAACGAGGTCGCACATGAATCAAGACGAAAACAAGCATCTTTATCATACGCTTGACGAGCACAACGCGCTTGTCAGCGAGGTCAAAGCCACCCTTCCCTCCGAGGAGGAATTTTCCGCTGCCGCCGAGCTTTTCAAAGCCTTCGGTGACCCCACGCGTCTTCGCATTCTCACTACCCTTGCTTCACGTGAGATCTGTGTGTGCGACATTGCCGAGGTGCTCGGCATGACGCAATCTGCCATTTCACACCAGCTCCGCGCTTTGCGCCAGATCAAGCTGATCAAATCGCGCCGCCAAGGCCGAACGATTTATTATTCATTGGCAGACGATCACGTGGTTTCGATCCTTGCCTGCGCCACTGACCATATCCGCGAAAATTAACACAAGAAAGGATAGTATCATGAAAAAAATCTATCAACTTGAAGACCTCGACTGCGCGCACTGCGCCGCCAAAATGGAAAAAGGCATTGCCAAACTCGCAGGCGTTGAAAAAGCTTCCATCTCCTTTTTGTCGCAAAAGCTCACAATCACCTTTGCCGAAGGCGCGGATGTTGACGCTGTGATGAAAGAAGCCGCCGCCATCTGCAAAAAAATCGAGCCGGATTGCCGCATCATTCTGTAAGCGTATGAAAAAACTCACCCGTAAGCAGAAAAAACAGCTTGTCCGTATTCTGATCACGGTTGTTTTAACCGCCCTCGCGCTCTTTTTTATCTCGTTTTTCAAGACAAACCGCCTTGTGACCCTTGCCATCATTCTGCCCGTCTATCTTTTTATCGGTTACGACCTTTTGTGGGCGGCGCTCAGAGACATCGGCAACGGACAAATATTTGGCGAAAAATTCCTCATGTCAGTTGCCACCATCGGCGCGCTGGCTCTCGGAGAGGCGCTTGAAGCCGTCGCGGTGCTCCTTTTCTTCAGCATTGGAGAGCTCTTTGAATCAATCGCCACGTCAAAAGCGCGCGGAAGCCTTTCAGCTCTTGCCTCACTCTGCCCCGACGAAGCCACCGTTCTGCAGGGAGAAACGCTTGTCTCTCTTCCGATTGACGAAGTGGAAGTGGGAAGCTCAGTTCTTGTTTTTGCAGGCAGCCGTGTTCCGCTTGACGGCATCATTCAAAAAGGCGAGGCTTTGTTTGATTTTTCTTCGCTCACAGGCGAATCCAATCCCGTATATCTCAAAGAAGGCGACTTGCTGCCCGCAGGTGTTTTGGCGCTTGACGCACCTGTCACGGTTAAGACCACCCACACATCAGAGAATTCCTCCACCGCACGTATTCTCTCATTGATGGAAGAAGCGCTTGAAAACAAGGGCAAACACGAGCGTTTTATCACTCGCTTTTCACTCTATTACACACCCTGCGTGGTTTTTTCCGCGCTGATTGTTGCCTTTCTTTTCCCGCTTTTTTCTTCGCAAAGCTATCTTGCAGCACTCCCCGCCTTTATCCACCGCGCCCTGACCTTCCTTGTCATTTCCTGCCCTTGCGCGCTTGTGATTTCGGTACCACTTGCCTTTTTCGGTGCGTCGGGTGCTGCCGCCAAAAAAGGAATCATCTTCAAATCCACCGCCGCCATCGAAGAGCTTGCTTCGGTCAAGACCGCGTATTTTGACAAAACAGGCACCTTGACTACGGGTCAATTCAAGATTCAAAGCATCAACACCAAGCACGACTCTGCAAAGCTTTTGGAATACGCCGCCGCCTGCGAGTACGGCTCACGCCATCCGCTTGCCGCCGCTTTTGCCGATACTCCCTTTGATCAAGGGGCACTTTCGGCGCAAAAAGAAATCCGCGGCATGGGCGTGTCTGCCCTCTACCACGGAAACAAATTACTGCTCGGCAAAAAAGAATTTTTAGAAAACAAAGGCATACCTTTGGATATGGAAACGCCCTCTTCCGAAACGGTGCTATACCTTGCCGTCAATTCGGACTATTACGGCTCTGTCACACTTGCTGACACACCTAAGGAAGAAGCCAAGTCGCTGTCATCCTCTCTGAGGGCACTTTCGGTAAAAAGCGTGATTCTTTCGGGCGACCGAAACGAGTGCGTCATAGACACACAAAAACAGCTTGCTTTTGACGAAGCACACGGCTCCCTTTTGCCCGAAGATAAAGTTGCCTATGTCAAAGCAGGAAACCAAAAAGGAAAAACCCTCTTTGCCGGTGACGGCATCAACGATGCCCCCGTGCTTGCCACGGCAAGCGTTGGCTTTGCGATGGGCGGTCTTGGCTCGGATGCCGCCATTGAATCTGCCGACGCTGTTCTCACCGACGATGACCCTGCCAAAGTGGCATATGCCATTTCGCTTTCCCGCTTTTCGCTTGCGGTGGTCAAAGAAAATATTGCCTTTGCGCTCTTTGTGAAATTCGCCGTTATGCTGCTCGGTGCGCTCGGGCTTGCCAATTTGTGGCTTGCCATCTTTGCCGATGTGGGTGTTTCGGTGCTTGCTATCCTCAACGCCATCCGCACCCTGCATTATCATAACAAATAAAAGGAGATCACACCATGAAAAAAGCATTGTTGATCGTCAACCCGGTTTCGGGCAAACAAGTTGCCAAAGAAAGCTTTTTCGACATTGTGTTGGCACTTTCCAAAAAATATGAATTAACCGTCCATATCACCAAATCCACAGAAGACTTGGTGGAAACCGCAAAAACCTGCGTCTATCCCACCATGATCATCTGCGGCGGTGACGGCACACTTTCGGGTGCTGTCAAAGGTCTTCTTGAAAATCCGCACCGCGATAAGATCAAGATCGGCTACCTGCCCTGCGGCACGGCAAACGACGTGGCGCACACGCTTGGTATCCCCAAGGATATGGCAGAAGCTGCCGAATACGTTTGCAAAAACAAAGCGCATCCGCACGACATCGGTATGCTGGGGAACGAAACATTTATTTACACCGCATCCTTTGGAACCTTTACCAAAACCTCTTATTCCACACCGCAGGAAGCCAAACAGCTTCTCGGTAATCTTGCGTACGTGTTAAACGGCGCCTCTGAGCTTCTTGATCTGCCGAGCTATGACGTCACCTTTGAATACGAGGGCGGTGTGATCCACAACAAAGACGTGACCTTCTGCGGCATTTCCAACACCTATTTTCTTGGCAGCGGGTTGATCCGTTACGAAAACGACCCTACCCTGCTTGCCGATGGCAAATTTGAGCTTTTGATCATTTCGCGTCCTCACGACCTGATCGATCTTGAGGAAATCATTTATGCCATTGCCGCCAAAGACTACAATAACGACCTTGTGAAGCTTGTGCACACGCCCTATGTGAAGATTCACTCAAAAACGCCAATTGCCTTCACACTCGACGGCGATAACGGCGGCAGTTTTTGTGAAATTGAAGCACGCTGTCTGCCCTCCGCCATCAACATCATTCGTAAATAATCATTCCGCACTCGGGAGCGCTTGAAGTTCTGAGAAGATTGCCTCCGCTTTTTCAAAAAGGCGCGTGGCTTCTTCTTTGTCGTAACCTTTCAGGCGCTTCTTTTTGGGTAATCCCCACACCGAAAAAGAGCGCGGACCGATCCACTCGCCCTCATTCGTTGTGTCAAACAAGCCACCAAGAATCGAAAGCGAGGCTTTTTTCGGTGACATAAAGATCAGCTTCATTGGATATTTAATGAGCGCGTAGATCAGTTTCGGGTAATGCGAGGTGATATTCGTCACCGCAATGCCGGGATGCGTAACTGAAAGAATCGATCTGTCCTGACAAAGGCGGTAAGACGCATACATCAAATGGCGTTTGGCATTGCCGTAACAAAGCGAGTGCTTTTTACGCGTAACAAAATCCACATCATCGGGATCGCTTTTCGAATAGGTGTGGGCAATACTGCCCACCACCACAAGTCTGCCGCTACGCTCGGAAAGCTTTGGTAGCAGCATTTTGGCAAGATAGTAAGGCGAGGCAAAATTGATCATAAACACATTATCATAACCGCCCTTGCAGGTATGCCGTTCAATGCGATACGCCCCCGCGTTTAAGATCAAAGCATCCACATCCTCACAAAGCAAGCGGTCGGCGCACGCCTTCACCGAATCGATCTTTTCAAGATCAAGCGGAATGCGCTTCACCGAAATTGACGGAAATGCGGCAGATAATTCATCCGCAAGCGCTTTCGAGCGCGTTTGGTTGCGGTCGAGCAGTATCAATGAAGCGCCAAGCGAGGCAAGTCTTTGGCAAAGCGGCTTGCCCAGCCCCCCTGTTGCCCCACTGATGGCAACTGTTTTTCCCGCCAAAGAACTTGTATTATGTAAAAACCATTTCTTCTGACCCATACGCCACCTCAAAGATACATATTTTCTTTATTATATCTGTTTTTTCTTTTTCTGTCAATGAGAAAGCTCTTGACAGCTAAATGGATAAGTGCTATACTTTCTTCGCGATATTTACCCAAACAGGAGTTTTCCTTATGACAGAAACCGTCATTTTTATTTTAGAAATCATCGGAACCGTCGCTTTCGCCTGGTCAGGCGCCATGACGGCCATTAAAAAAGGAATGGATATCTTTGGGGTTGCCATTCTCGGCATCGTGACTGCCGTGGGCGGCGGTGTCATTCGTGACTTAATTCTCGGCAACACTCCCCCCAACACATTTTTGAATCCCATCTTTGGTGTTCTTGCCGCCGCGGTGGCTTTGATTGCCTTCATTCCCTTTGTACGCCGTCAGTTTCTCAAGCACCACAGAAGCTACGATGTTTCCATGTTGGTCATGGATTCACTCGGTCTTGGCATCTTCACCGTTGTCGGTGTCGGTGTGGCGTATGAGGCGGTAGAATTCAACATTCTTCTCTTTGCCTTCGTCGGCGTTATCACCGGTGTTGGCGGCGGTGTGCTTCGTGACATGATGGCAGGGCAAACACCCTATATTTTTGTCAAGCACTTTTACGCCTGCGCGTCTCTCATCGGTGCTCTTTTGACCATTGTCCTCATCCCGATCTGCGGCGTGACACCCGCTATGCTGATCGGTTCTGTTGTTATTATCATTCTGCGTTTCCTTGCCGCACACTATCGTTGGAGTCTGCCCAAGGCGCATGAATTGCCCGAAGAAACCGATGCGAGTGCAAACAAGGAAACAACAACCAAACAGTGAGGTCTTCTTATGATCCAACATCTTATTTTTGACTTCGGAAATGTCATCATTCGCTTTGACCCCGAATACATTGTATCCCAAACGGTAAGCGATCCCGAGGAGCATAAGCTTTTAACAGACGCGATCTTTGAGCAAAAGCGCTTTGAAAGCTACGATATCGGTCTTTTCTCTCCCGAAGAACATAAAGCGCACACACGAGCGCTTCTACCCAAAGCCCTGCATGAAAAGTCCGATCATATTCTTGATACATGGTACAAACATCTGCCCGTAACCAAGGGCATGGACAAAATCGTGCGCGATGCCAAAGCGGCAGGCTATGGCGTTTACATCCTTTCAAACATCAACCGCGAATTTTTGGAAAACCGCCACAAGGTCGAAGTGCTCTCGCTCTTTGACGGCGCGCGTTTTTCCTCGCAGATTCACCACATCAAGCCGGACCCTGTGATCTATCAATCGCTTCTTGACGAGTATAGCTTAAAGCCCGAAGAATGCCTTTTTATTGATGACAGACAAGTCAATATCAATGGCGGCGAAGCACTCGGCATCAAGGGCTATCTTTTTGACGGTGACGCAGGAAAACTCCGTGAGTTTATCAATACCCATAAAGAGATGGCATATAAGATTTAAATGGAAACAGTCACCTTTCGGTGGCTGTGTTTTTGCCAAATAATTTATCGTTTTTCGATAAATATATATTGACAAACATAAAAACACGTGCTATAATACAACTACCAACATCACGTTTATTCCGGGAGGCTTGTATGAAAAACATTCAAAAAACAGCAAAAATCGTCACCAAGATCGTGGAGATCTTTCATTGGGTTGCGGCAGCTCTTATGGTAGCGGCAACGGTATGCTCGGCAGTTGCACCCTCATACGTTAACTATTTCGTCAGCTTTGATGCCAAGGATTGCTGCGGCGCGAATCTTTCTGTCTATGGCTTTGAGATAAATGCCGCTGTAACAAACGGCAACGTGGATATGACTGCTTTTCTGTTATTCGGCATCGGAGCGGTTCTTATTCTTCTGCTGATGGCAATGATCTTCAGAAATCTCAACCTTATCATCAAAAAATCCGAGGGAAGCACGCCTTTTCAAAAAGACAATGTTCGTCTTTTTCGTGAGATCGGTATCTTCTCAATAGCAGTGCCTGTGGTTGGCATTCTGATGAGCATCATCACCCGTCTTGTGCTCGGTGCAGAGGCAACGGAAATCTCCAATAGTTTCAGCGGTCTTGTCATCGGCATTGTTCTTTTGTGCATCAGCGAATTCTTCGCCCACGGCATTAAACTGGAACAAGACATTGACGGACTTGTATAAGAGGTAGACAATGGGAAAAATCGTTCTTCGACTTGACAGAATGATGGTAGAAAGAAAAATATCGCTCAATGAGCTTGCCGATCGCGTGGGTATCACCAACGTGAATCTGTCAAAAATCAAAAACAACAAGGTCACCGCCGTCCGATTCTCTACCCTTGCGGCAATCTGCGAAGCCCTCGACTGCAACGTCGGCGATATTTTGGAATATCAAAAAGACTAATATAATCTCCCCACTCGGGGGTTTGGGATGTTTTGTTGAAAAGAAAACATAAATTGTGTGTATAATAGGATTCAGTTGAGATGGAAGATCATGATTCAAAGTATTGTTTTGTAAGAAACTCTAAAATAATTTCCGGTATTTAAAGCCAAGCGTAGCCCAAAATGGCAGGTTCGTTCCGCTATATGATCAAGCTCGCCGAAATACAAACACCGTCTCTTGATAAAGTTACCACACTCTAATTATAAACGTAAAAAGAGTTCCGTTTTTCACGGAACTCTTTTCTTTTACTTATTGTCTTTCTTTTTGAGAAGGTACTTATCAAGCTTTTCTACCATGTTCTGCGGCATCTTGCGATCGATCGGGAAGAATGCGGCATTCAGCACTTTATCCGAAAAGCCCTTAATAAAGTTTGTGGTCTTCGCAAGGCTTTCTGCCGAAAGAATGTCGATGATATCATAACGGGTGTGGATCTGATAGGAGCCAAACGCGCCCTGACGGAAGAAGTTGATACCGGGGATGCCCTTGTCGGCAAACGGAATCGAGTCGGAGGAATAAAGGTCCTGACGCACCGTCATGGGGTAGCCAATCTCCTTATAGTAGAAGGTCAAAGCATGGCAAAGGCTTTCTTCACCTGTTACGTTTGCGGTTTCTCTGCCAAGAATCGGGCCTGCCATGTCGAGGTTGATGCAAAGGCGAATCTTTTCAAGCTCATCTTCATGCTGTGCCACATACGCCTTACTGCCAAGCAAACCTCTTTCTTCCGAGCCGCAAAAGATAAAGCGCACGGTACGCATGGGGGGATTGTCCTTGTACTGACGGAGAAGCTCCATCACCATCGCCGTACCGGTGGAGTTATCGAAATAACCCTTGGAGAACGGAACGGTATCATAGTGCGCGGTGTAAACAACGATTTCATCGGGGTATTTTGTGCCCTTGATTTCGGCAATCACGTTGCGGCTGTCTGCCTCCCCTTCCTCTTGCGAAAGGGTGATCTTCGCACGGGTGGGGTGCTTGGGAATGAGAGACAAAGCATCCTTCATGCGAATGGTCACTCCGGGCAGTTTACCGTGCTCGGTGTGCTTGTCGCGCAGGGTTCTTTCTTCCAGGTCGCTGTCAGAAAGCTTATCTTTGAAAGTACCGCTGGTGCAAATAAAGCCAACAGCGCCCGCTTTGATCAGATTTTCATAGGTAGAAACACCCATACCGCCTGTGAAGAATACAATCTTGCCCTTCACGTCATAAAGGTCGATCGGGTCAAATCCTTCAAGATATACAAATTCCGCTTCGATGCCGTCCTTGGCATCGTTACCCGAAAAGCCGTAGCCTGTGGCGGGAATCTCTTTGTAAAAAGGCTCGGTGATTTCAAGCTTGACTTCTTTGATTTCGTAATGCGGTGCGAGGAAGGTCTCCACGGTGGGCTCAAGACCCATCGCGCGAATCTCGTCGCAAAGCATTTCGGCGGCTTTGGTTTCACTTTCAAAGGTAGAAAGACGTTCAAAACCGAGTTTTTTCACAAGATCCATCATTCTTTTTCCGGAAATCGGCATGGTTTAATACTTCCTTTCAAGTGTTTAATCTGTATTTTTGGTTCTTTTTCTTCTTGTTTTTTTGTTTTGCAGCTGTTCAATGGCGGCAAGGAAGGTTTCAATGTCCTTGAATTCACGGTAAACCGAGGCAAAACGCACGTAAGACACTTCGTCAAGCTCGCGCAGGCGCTCCATTGCCATTGTGCCAATCTCCTTGGAGGGCACTTCGGTCTTTAGGGCATTGATCAGTTCGGATTCAATGTCTTTGGTCAAGTCTTCCAGCTGATCAGCCGTCACAGGGCGCTTGTAGCAGGACTTGATCAAACCTGCCAAGAGCTTTTGTCTGTCAAACACTTCCTTGGTGCCGTCTTTTTTGATGACAAAAAGCGGTACCTGCTCCACAAACTCATAGGTTGTGAAGCGGTGCTTGCAGGAAAGGCACTCACGGCGGCGGCGAATGCTTGAATTCTCTGTGGGTCGGGAATCCACAACGCGGCTATCTTCAAATCCGCAAATCGGGCATTTCATAGAATTACATCCATCCTTTGTTTATGATTCTTTATGGGTCAAGGTCTTTTTGACCGATTCGTAAAAATCTTTGCCGCCAAGTAGATTCACAGCCCCCACAAGGGCTTTGGCAGACAAATTCACAGGCAGTCCTGCCGCCTGTAAAAAGGCTTTGCGCTTGTCTTCGCTGTTTTCCTTCCCGCGAAAGCCGTCTTCGTAGAGATCAAACAGCGTGATCTCTTCGCTTGGAACAGGCGATGCGTCAGAAGCAAAGGGCAAAAATCGCTCGCGCAAAAGTTCGACTTCCATGCCCTCAACGCCAAGCGTTCCTTCTTTGGAAGGGGCATCTTTGCGCTTTTCTTTTCCCGCAATGGCAGGAATATAGACATGAAAGAGCGATTCTTTCGGAATGATACTGTTAAAATAATTGCGGATCACAAGCCCCGCGCCGTCGGCATCGGATGCCACGATCAAGCCGCGCTCTTTGGCAAGACGGCGAAAGAGCGCTTTTTTTTCTTCATTTTGAAAGATACCAAAGCCGTCGGTGGTAACAATATAGGCATCAAGCAGAGAGGAAAGCTTGATCTTGTCATACTTTCCTTCCACCACGATCACTTTGTCAATTTTGATTTTTTCCATCTTACTCTCCGCGCGCACTGAGATCAAGGATCAGCTTTTCGATCAGAAAATACTTGTCTGCCGAGCGCGATTTGAGCTTTAAGTCGGTTTCATAGCAAAGCGCAACCGCGCGGTCAAGCTCGGCGGAAGTCCGTCCGCGCAGAGCATTCAGGCGCAGCTTGATGCTGTATTCCTTCATTTTGGTGGCAGCCATCATTTCGGCAAGCGAAAGACCCGCATCAGAATATGTTTTAATCAGACGAAGCTCAGAGATCACGCGCGAAATGGAGGCACATATTTCCACAGGCTTCTCGCGGCGGCGCTTCATATCGGTAAACAGCGCAAAGGCATACGCCGTGTTGCCCTCCATAATGGCGTTGACAAAATCAAACGCGCCCGATTCGCGGTAAGCTGTTACCACAATCGGAATCATATCGCGGCGAATTCTGGTCTCCCCATGCGCCAAAGCATACGCCGAAAGCTTGGCAATTTCGTTGGCAAGCACGTTCATATCGGTGCCGCAACGGTCAATCAAAGCGTGGCAAACATCGCCCTCGGCAAAGGTGCCGTGAGAGGCAAAATGCTTTGCCGCCCAAGTGGCAAGACGGCCGGGCTGTTGCTTAGGAAACTCCACAATATTCACACAAGGCGAGAGCTTCTTATAAAGCTCACTTGGCTTTTTGGGCGTTCCTACCGAAAATTCGCCCTCACGGGTGAAAAAGAGTACCACCGTATCCTCGGTCTTTTGCAAAAGCGTTACCAAAGCCTCCAAGCTATCCTTGTTGATCTTTGAAAAATTCACGTCTTCCACTTCCACAAGACGGCGGTCAGCCATCATGGGCAAGGTTTCCACTTCCCCCGCAAGGCGAGCAAGATCGGTGATGATGCTGTGATTGAAGGGGGCAAGAGATTCGTCCTCCAGCAGTGTGGCGCGCATTTTTTCGCGGTAGCGAAGCTTTAAGTATTCTTCATCCCCGTAAAAGAGATAAGCGCCGCGCATATTCGGTTTGATTTTTTTATCAAGCTCGCTGACTGTCATACGGCGCTCCTTTTCAGAATTTGATTTCGATTGTGGATAAAGATTATCTGTAAAACTAAATATTTATCCTTAGCAATGCCCTCCTCATCCGTGAGTCTGTGACTCCAACCTTCATCCCCCGGAGAAGGTCTTGACAGGAGCGCTTTTCCACACAATCAAGTATAAATCAAATACAATTGATTAAAGCATAATGATTTACGCCAGAGCCTTCTCCGGGGGAGAAGGTGTCGCGCGGTTTATCCGCGTGACGGATGAGGAGGGCATCACGCATCAAAACCAAATTGGATTCAGTCCTTCTTATCCTTCAAGCTGGGCAGATAGAGTACAAAATACTGAATGCCCGAGTAGATGGTCATAAAGGTCATCACGGCAAGGGCGGCATAAGACACCCAAAGTGAACCGTTGAGAAAATCAAGTCCGGTAAGATCGGCAATGAAGTTAAGAAGAGGTGTTTCGATCAGAGCTGCAATGATAAACACGATCTGCGAGACGGTTTTGATCTTGCCTGCCATGTTGGCGGCAATCACTTTACCGCCGTTATTTTTGCAAATCAAACGGAGCGATGTCACAGCAAGCTCACGCACCATGACCACAAAGAGCGAAAAGGCAATCAGAATGGCAAAGGTGGGCTGCAGGCGCTCCATATAAAAGATCACAAGCGAAAGCATACCGCCCATCACGAGCAGCTTATCGGCAATCGGATCAAGGAATTTGCCAAAATCCGAAACCGCGTTGTATTTACGCGCAATCATGCCATCAAGCATATCGGTCAGAGAGATCGCAAGGAAAAGCGATGCGCCCACAATACGAAGGGCAAGTTCTCCCGGAATGATGGGGAAAATCACAAGCACCATGAAAACAGGCACCAAAATGGCGCGGATCACGGTTAAAAAGTTCGGTACTTTTTTGATATCCATAACAAATCTCCTTACAAAGTCGCTTCGCCGAATAAATCGTAATCCACCGCTTCGTGAATCTTTACCTTGATAAAGACACCTTCGGTGAGTTTCTTGCGCGAAGTAAAATAGATTTTTCGGTCAATTTCGGGGGCATCGGCAGAGCTTCTGGCAAAATACGCTTCTGCCACAGGGTCAAAGCCCTCTACCAAAACCGTAATCGTTTTGCCAATCATACGATTGTTGTTTTCTTCCACCACAGCATTTTGTGTTTGCATGATGATGTCGTAGCGGTCTTGCTTGGTTTGCTCATCCACTTGACCGTCAAACGCAGCGGCGGGTGTTCCCTCCTCTGCCGAGTAAGTGAACGCGCCGAAGTGGTCAAACTTCACTTCCTTGATGAAAGCGCAGAATTCTTCAAACTGCTCCTCTGTCTCACCCGGGAAGCCCACAATGCCTGTGGAACGAATGGTGATATCGGGGCAAGCCTTACGCAGACGCGCGATGGCATCTTCAATCACAGCCCTACCGCCGTGGCGGTTCATTTTTTTCAGAATCGTATCATTGATATGTTGGATCGGCAAATCAATATACTTCACAAGACGGTCATTGCTCTTAAATTCTTCGCAAAGCTCGTCGGTAATCTTGTCAGGATAGCAGTAAAGAAGACGGATCCAGGGAATCTCGGTGGCATCGGTGATGGCTCTCACAAGCTTTGCCAAGGAATATTCGCCGTAAAGATCAAGCCCGTAACGCGAGGTGTCCTGCGCTACGATATTCAGCTCCTTCACACCAATGGCTTCTAAATTCTTGGCTTCTTCCACAATATCCTCAATCGGGCGGCTGCGGAAGACACCGCGGATATCGGGTATGGCACAGTACGTGCATCGGTTGTCACAGCCTTCGGCAATTTTCAGATATGCCGTATATTCCGGCGTGGTAATGATGCGATCCCCGCCAAGAGGAAGGGTATTTTTGTCAAGGCAGGAATAAAACTTCTTGCCGCGGTAAGCAGCTTCCACCGCCTTTGCAATTTCATGAATACTGCCAACACCCACAACGGCATCCACCTCGGGCAATTCTTTCACAATATCCTCGCCGTAACGCTCGGCAAGACAGCCGCACACCACGATGCCTTTCAGGCTACGGTTTTCTTTCAGCCAGGCAATATCGAGAATATTGTCAATGGCCTCTTTTTTGGCACTTTCAATGAAAGCACAGGTATTGATGATCACCACATCGGCTTCGGTCTCATCACCCGTGATCTGATAGCCTTCATCACAAAGATGCTTCAGCATGATTTCGGTGTCAATCTGGTTTTTGGGGCAACCCAGCGACACAAAACCCACTTTAATATTAGACATACGCTTTTGAACTCCTGAATTTTTTATGTATCATTGTCTTCTTGCTCCGCAAGAAAACGCTCGGAAGAAAGAAAAGATAACGCATAACGAATCTCGCCCTGAGAATATCCTTGGCGCGAGAGCTTGGCATATAGAGCCTCTTTTCCCTTGGTGCCGTTCTTTTTGGCAAAGGTCAGGCAATAGAAAGAAAAGTCGATCTCCTCTACCGCCTCTTCAAAATAAGCATCTACAAGAGAGCGGTCGAATTTTCGCATAAGCTCCATATACACACGGCGCTTACCGTAAAACTTGCGCATGGCAAGATACTCGGCATGGGCAAAGAGCAACCGACAGTCATCCAAAAGCCCCGCGTCTTTTACCTCTTGCAAAGCTTCTTCAATCTCCTCGGAAGAATATCCCTTGCGCTTTAGCTTTTCGCGCAGCATAAAGCTTGAGTTTGCGCCCGATTGCAGAATGCGTAGGGCAGCAGAGGTGGCAGAGGCTCTTGTGCTTGTTTTTGTTTTGTCGCCCGCGTCCTCGTGTTTTTCGATTTTATGACTCTTGGCTTCGCTTTGCCATTCTTTGGTTTCTTCTTCGCTGCTTTTGACTGCTTTTTGTTTTTTGGTTTGATGAACGCGAATCATCTGTTACAGCACTTCAATCGAAAAGCCGTCGTCATCGTCATCATCCAGCGGCATGGGATCAAGGGCAGCTTCGAGTGTGCCGCTTTCGCTGAACGCGCGGATCTTATTTTCAATCTCCTCGGTTACCTCGGGGTGCTCTTCGAGATAGGTTCTTGCCTTATCTCTGCCCTGCGCGATTCTTTCATCATTGTAAGAGAACCAAGCACCGCTCTTTTCCACAATGCCGGCTTCTACCGCAAGGTCAAGAATCTCGCCTGTTTTGGAAATGCCCTTGCCGTAGAGAATATCAAATTCCGCTACCTTAAAGGGAGGCGCGACTTTGTTTTTTACAACCTTGCACTTCACGTGGTTGCCGTAGCTGTTGGTGCCGTTTTTCAGAACCTCAGACTTACGGATGTCAATTCTCACCGAAGCATAATACTTCAGCGCCGTGCCGCCGGGCGTGGTTTCGGGGTTGCCGTACACAATACCCACCTTCAGACGAAGCTGGTTGATAAAGATCACAATGCAGTTGGTCTTGGCAATCGAGCCTGTCAGCTTACGAAGTGCCTGCGACATGAGGCGCGCCTGCGCCGCCACCTGCGTCTGACCCATTTCGGCATCCACTTCTGCCTGCGGCACAAGGGCAGCCACCGAGTCAACCACCACAATATCCACAGCGCCCGAGCGCACAAGCGATTCAGTGATCTCAAGTGCCTGCTCTGCCGAGTCGGGCTGAGAAACCAAAAGCTCGTCAATATCAATGCCAAGTGCCTTGGCATATACGGGGTCAAGCGCATTTTCCACGTCGATATAAGCGGCAGTGCCGCCTTTTTTCTGCACTTCGGCAACTGAGTGGAGAGCAAGTGTGGTTTTACCCGACGATTCGGGACCGTAGATTTCAATGATTCTGCCACGGGGCAGACCGCCGATTCCCAGCGCCAAGTCAAGCGTCAAGGAGCCTGTGGAAATGGCGGTGACATTCATCGCCTTGTTATCACCAAGGCGCATGATGGCACCTTTGCCGTGGTCTTTTTCTATCTGCAAAAGCGTGGATTCCAGCGCTTTCTTTTTGGCATCGTTCTGATCGACCTTCACAGCCGTTTCTTTTTTCTTGGTTGCTTTTGCCATATAATCTGTCCTCTTTCTTCTATACTTTAGTTCGTGGGGGGCGTTTCACAAGTACCGCCGATCATGGTCTGGTCAATCAGCTTCCAAACGCCGTTTTCCATTCTGATTTCCACTTCCTTGCTTGCCTTTTCAAAACTGCCGTCGCTCTTACAGCGGTAAACGGTGATATCGGCACGGATATGGGTCTTATTGGAGCGAGATACCTTGGCAGAGCCGAGCAGTGCCACGGTGGTAAGCTTGTAATCGTTATCTGCCACGTTGATGTCGATATTTTTGGAGGTGGAATTTTCTCTGAAGCGGGGCGGACGGCTGCCGTATTCATCATTCGTGCCGTCAAACGCATAGCCGTAGATTCCCTCGCGCGAGGTCGAAACGATCAAATCGTCAACCGCCTGCTTCAAGGATGTGATGGTGAGATATTTGGAATCCTCACGCACCTCGTAGTAACGCTGTGTTGTAGCATCCACATCCTCACCGGGATCTTCCTTGGTTTGAAAAGCGTTTCCGTAAATATAAGAATTGAGCTCCGCTTCGCGCACCAAAAGCTCGTCAATGATCTCGTTTGCCTGAGCGTCGGTATAAGCATTGCAGGAAACAAGTGAACAAAGTATCAGCACCGCAAGGATGCAAAGTAAAATCTTTTTCATCATAGTTCTTTCTCTCCCGAACTGTGAAGCATCACAGTTCGGGATTCTTTTTTGTTTATTCTTCTTCGGATTCAAACTCAGGTTCTTCAGTTGGTTCGTCAAAGGCGAGAAGCGCTTCTCTGTTGCCGCTTTCGAGTGCTTCTTTCTTCAAAGCCTCTTCGGCGCGGCGCTTTTCATCCTCTTCCTCTTCTTCACGGCTGACGCGTGTGATGTTTGCCACGATGCTGTCTTCATCGGGGCGCATGACAATAACACCCGACGCGGTACGGCTGTAGCTCGGAATTTCCGAAACTGCGGTACGAATCACGGTACCGTCGTTTGTGATCAGCATGATATCGTCTTTGCTGTCAACCGTAAGAATGCCGGCAAGAAGTCCGGTTCTGTCGTTGAGATTATGGCAGATCACGCCCTTACCGCCGCGGTTACGGCGTGCAAATTCATCAAAACTGCTTCTCTTACCAAAGCCCTTTTCGGTGATGGTGATCAGCATCTTATCCTCTTCCACAAGCGCAACACCCTTAACGTAGTCACCCTCGTCAAGACGGATACCGCGCACACCTCTTGCCGTTCTGCCCATGGGTCTTGCATCGCTTTCAATAAAGCGTGTGGCATTGCCCTCGTGGGTTGCAATGAGAACGTCGGAATCACCCTGCGAGCGGCGGACAAACACAAGCTCGTCACCCTCATCAAGCGTCAGCGCGATCTTACCGCCCTTGCGCTGATATTCATATTCTGAAAGAGGTGTTCTCTTCACAACACCCTGCTTGGTCACAAAGAGGAGGTATTCGTTGTCGGTAAACTCGGGAACTGAGATCATGGTGGTGATCTTTTCGCCCTCTTCGAGCAGGAGCATATTCACAATGTTCGAGCCCTTTGCCGTCTTACCCGCTTCAGGAATGCGGTAAGCCTTCATCACATGAACCTTACCCTTGTTGGTAAAGAGCATGAGATGCGAATGGCTGTCGGTGGCAAGCACCTGCTCCACAAAGTCAGTTTCCTTGGTCTTGATACCGGTCACGCCCTTACCGCCGCGTCTTTGCGCGGTGTATTCGTCACTGCGGATGCGTTTGATGTAACCGTCATGCGTCATGGTGATCACGGCAACGTGACGCTCGATCAGATCCTCAAGCTCAATTTCTTCTTCAAGCGGTACAAGCTCGGTGCGTCTTTCGTCACCGTATTTGGCTTTGATGGCAAGAAGGTCGTTTTTGATGATCTCTTTGATCTTGCCCATCGTTTCATCGGCAAGGATCGCGCGAAGCTCTTCCACAAGCTCTTTGAGCTTGGCAAGACGCTCTTCGATCTTGATTCTTTCAAGACCCGAAAGCTTACCGAGTGTCATATCCACAATGGCTTGTGCCTGTGCCTCGGTAAAGCCGAAGCGATCCATCAAATTGTTTCTCGCGGCGGCAACTGATTCGGAAGCGCGGATGATGGCAATGACTTCATCAATATTGTCAATGGCAATCTTGTAACCTTCGTAGATATGCATTTCGGCAAGTGCCTTTTGCAGTTCAAAGCGAATCTTTCTGGTAATGACTTCTTCCTGGAAGCTGATATAGTGATTCAAAACTTCCTTGAGATTCAAAACTCTCGGCACGCCGTCCACGATGGCAAGCATATTCACAGCGCAAGTATCCTGTAGCTGTGTGAATTTGTAAAGCTGATTCAGAATGATCTGACCGTTGGCATCGCGGCGGTATTCCACCACAATACGCATACCGGCTCTGCCTGTTTCATCGCGGATGTCGGTAATGCCCTCGATTTTCTTATCCTTCACGCAGTTTGCCATGGTCTCCACAAGCATCTGCTTGTTCACCTGATAGGGAATTTCGGTGATGACAATGCGACGGTGTTCTTCTTCAATGTGAGCGCGAGCGCGCACCATGATCTTGCCGCGACCGGTGGTATAAGCATCGTAAATACCGCGTGTGCCGCAAATCATTGCCGCCGTGGGAAAATCGGGCGCTTTGATATAGTTCATGATTTCGGGAATGGTCGCATCGGGATTTTCCATCAAGAAAATCGTACCGTCCACCACTTCCGACAAGTTATGTGTGGGGATATTGGTAGCCATACCCACCGCAATACCCATACTGCCGTTGACAAGCAGATTGGGAAAACGGGAAGGAAGCACAACAGGCTCTTTCAGCTTGTTATCAAAGTTAGGACCGAAATCAACAACGTCTTTGTCAATATCCGTCATCATTTCGTTCGCAAGACGGGTGAGTCTTGCCTCGGTATAACGGTAAGCCGCTGCCTGGTCACCGTCAATATTACCGAAGTTACCCTGACCGTCGATCAAGGTATAACGCATATTGAAGGTCTGGGCAAGGCGCACCATGGCATCGTAAACCGACGCGTCGCCGTGCGGATGATATCGACCCAGCACGTTACCGACTGTGGTTGCCGATTTGCAGTAGGGTTTGTCGTGTGTCAAGTGGTCTTCATACATGGCATACAGAATTCTTCTGTGTACCGGCTTCAGACCGTCTCTGACATCGGGAAGCGCACGCGACACAATAACCGACATCGCATAGTTAATGAAGGATTTTTTAATCTCCCTCTCCATTTGCACTTCCTGTATTTTTTGATCCTTATATTCAAAATTCTCAGCCATTCTATTTTCTCGTCTTTCTTAGATTCGCTTTTTTACTTTACGGTTTTTAATAACTTATCTCTCACATAGTCGCCTGCAAAATCAAGTGACTCTTTGGCACTCTTGCCGTCGGCGTATCTTGCATAGCAGAATGCGGCAAGAAACGCATCCCCCGCGCCTGTGGGATCACAGTGGGGAATTCTTTGGGAAAATGTGCGGAAAACGCCTTCCTCGCCCACAAACAGAGCACCTTTTTCCCCAAGGGTACACAGCACTTCTGTGCGGTTGTCCACATATAGGCTTTGACAAAATTCCACAAGCTCGTCGTCACTCTGAAACGGCGCTCCGTGAAGCTCCGAAAGTTCACTTTCGTTCGGTTTGATGAGACTTGGCGAAGCCACAAGACTTTCCACAAGGGCTTTGCCCGAGGTATCCACGATCACGGATATTCCACAGCCTTCGAGGAGTGTTATCAAAGAGTTTTCCACATTTATATCCACACCCTGTGGAAAACTGCCGCACAGGAAAACCACCTGTGGAGAATCGCTTGCCACAATATCGGCAATCACCTCGGCAAGAGCGCTTAATTCTTCCTCAGAAAGCCTTCCCTCCTCGTTGATCTCTGTCACACCGAAGGGGGTTACAATCTTTGTGCAGATTCTTGTGTCATACCGGGACGGCAGAACCGTCAGTCCCGTGACCGCCTCCCTCACGCCGAGCTCTTGTTCAAGCAGTGCTTTGAGTCGCTCACCCGTAGCGCCGCCCGCAAAGGTCACGGTGCGTACGCTTGCCTTGAACACATCCAGCATCGAAACCAGCTCGCGCGAAACGTTGATGCCTTTACCGCCTGCAACCTCGGTGGTTTTATAGGGGCGGTTGGTCTTGCCGATTTCAAAGCGTTCGAGATATTCCCGTCTGTCAAGACAGGGATTCATGGTAATCGTTGTAAAAATCATCTTTTTATACGTCAAGATTGGTTACGTAGTTTGCGTTCTTTTCAATGAATTCGCGTCTCGGTTCCACCTTTTCACCCATCAGGATCGAGAAGGTCTCGTCAGCGCCCATGGCGTCTTCAATCGTCACGCGAAGAAGCGTTCTCGTTTCAGGATCCATGGTGGTTTCCCAAAGCTGATCGGGGTTCATTTCACCAAGACCTTTGTAGCGCGAAGCTTCCACGTTTTTCACGCCAAGCTCATTGATATAAAAGTCTCTTTCTTCTTCCGAGAAAGCATAGCGCACCTGCTTACCCTTGAACACCTTGAACAGCGGCGGCTGAGCGAGATATACATGGCCGTCTTCAATCAGCTTTTTCATGTGACGGAAGAAGGTTAAGAGCAAAATCTGAATGTGCGCACCGTCAACGTCGGCGTCCGCCATGATAACAATCTTGCCGTAGCGGAGTTTTGTGCTGTCAAAATCCGAGCCGATGCCGCAGCCAAGTGCCTGAATGATCGGAATCAGCTGTGAATTGGAATATACTTTGTCCGCGCGGCTCTTTTCTACGTTCAGAACCTTACCGCGAAGCGGCAGGATTGCCTGAAATTTCGAGTTTCTGCCGTCTTTTGCCGAACCGCCTGCCGAATTACCCTCAACAAGGAAAAGCTCGGTCACATCGGGATTTTTTTCCTGGCAGTCCCACAGCTTACCGGGAAGCCCCGAGCCTTCAAGCGGACTCTTTCTTCTCGTGGCTTCTCTTGCCTTTCTTGCCGCTTCTCTGGCGCGGAAGGCGGCAAGCGCTTTGGTGAGAATCATCTTGCAGACAGCGGGATTTTCTTCCATAAACTCCGAAAGCTTTTCGGTCACCATTGAATCAACAAAGGCGCGGATCTCGGAGTTACCAAGCTTGGTCTTGGTCTGACCTTCAAACTGCGGCTCGTGAAGCTTGACCGAGACCACGGCACAAATACCCTCGCGCGCGTCGTCACCCGTCAGAGGCTTTTCATTTTCTTTGATGAAGTTGTGTTTTCTTGCATATTCGTTCAATACCCGTGTGATGGCACTCTTGAAGCCGGTTTCATGCGTACCGCCTTCGAGGG
>JAFXJX010000057.1 GCA_017532025.1 Clostridia bacterium
CTGTGCCACCTTCTCCCCCGGAGAAGGTCTTGACAAATGCCGTCTTTATGGATAAACAAATATAGTGAAGCACAGCGCAAAGCAGAGTTCAGAATCTCCACAGGGAAAGGCGAATCAATTTATATTATCCACGTGATGCCCTCCTCATCCGTCACAGCGCAGCTGTGCCACCTTCTCCCCCGGAGAAGGTCTTGACAAATGCCGTCTTTATGGATAAACAAATATAGTGAAGCACAGCGCAAAGCAGAGTTCAGAATCTCCACAGGAGAGTAGCATTTTTTCACATTTCCTCTATTTCCGAAAGCAATCGCCCTGCCAAGCGATCGATCAGGCGAATTGCATCCTCGTAGCGAAAAGGATCGACCTCGTGCAGAACAAGTCTGTGGCTGATGGGGGTATAGAGGCGCATACGGAGATTCTCTTTTTCTTTGGGATTCAGCGTGAAATCAAAATGATAACTGCTGCTTTTGCAGATTTTTTCGAAGAAGAAAAGATCAACCGAGCGCCCGGGCAAAAGCTCGGTAAAGCTACCGGTACCGCCAAGCGGAATCATGGCGTGAGACTTTTTGACGGTAAGCGGAAAACGGAAGATCACGTCGCCGTCGATGTCTTCTTCCACCGATGCGTAGATGATATGACTGTCTGTGACCTCTGCCGCGAGCAGAATGAAATTGGCAAGCAGTAACGTTAGGGTTTTGAAATTGACGAACGTGCTATCGGCGTTTTCATAGCGGACTTCAAAGATGATATCAAGACCGAGATGGGAAAGCACTTTGTTGCAAGCGTAGCTGAGAATATCAAGCGTATAAGCGAGCGGATAGACCGCGCTGTCATTTGCATAGGAAAGTTCGGTCAACAGCGTATCAACAAGCTTATAAAAAATTTGCGTCATGCGCTTGTGGTGGCTTTTCTTGCGGGAGGCCTCCACCACAAGGTCGCTGGTGTAGATGTTTGTGGCAAGGGTAGCAAGTCTTTCGCCGCCGATTGTTGTTTCAACGCCTGCGGAGAGGCTCGGAAAAGCGGTACGGACACCTCATATAAAAAGAGATGAGAAAAGACCAAAAGAAGAACAGGGCGGCCTTCGTAATACACAACGTCTGCAAAAGCGGAAAAGAGGTCGCCGTCCGATTCGAGTTCCAAAAAAGTGGGAAATCGTTCGAATTTTACGCCGTTTTCAATCAGAGGTCGGTAGTGGCGCGAAAGATAGGTTTGAATCTTTCCGCCGAGGGATGGCTTTTTCAGGGAATGCCCCGCTTCGCTGTTTTTATAGATCACTTTGCCGTCAAGCTCACAGAGAAGAACCGGATTGACAATTTCGTCAAAGGCGCGTAGGGAGATGTCTTCCATCGTAATGTTTTTCCTTTCGGGTTGAAAATGCCTTGCACTTTTTCTAAAATGCCGAGATTTTCTGAACAAAGATTGTTATAATTGTAACAAATTTTCAAATATTTTATTTTTTTTCAAAAAAGGTCTTGAATATTGGCAAGATTTGGGGTAAAATAGTATGGATTCTAAATGCATCTCAAAATATTTTATATCTTATGGAGGATTACCACCATGTCCGTAAAAGTTGCTATTAATGGATTCGGAAGAATCGGCCGCCTTGCTTTCAGACAGATGTTCGGCGCTGAAGGTTATGAAATCGTTGCGATCAACGACCTCACCAAGCCCAGCATGCTTGCTCACCTTCTGAAGTATGACACTGCTCAGGGTCGTTACGACGGTCACACCGTAACTGCTGACGACGAAGCAGGCACCATCACCGTTGACGGCAAGACCATCAAGATCTCTGCTGAAAAAGACGCTGCAAACTGCCCTTGGGCTGCTAACAACGTTGACGTTGTTCTCGAATGCACCGGTTTCTACTGCTCCACCGAAAAGTCTATGGCTCACATCACCGCAGGCGCAAAGAAGGTTGTTATCTCTGCTCCCGCAGGTAAGGACCTTAAGACCATCGTGTTCTCTGTAAACGAAAACACCCTTACCGCTGATGACAAGATCATCTCCGCTGCATCTTGCACCACCAACTGCCTCGCTCCTATGGCAAAGGCTCTTAACGACTATGCTCCCATTCAGAGCGGTATCATGACCACTGTTCACGCTTACACCGGCGACCAGATGATCCTCGATGGTCCTCACAGAAAGGGTGACCTCAGACATGCACGTGCCGGCGCACAGAACATCGTTCCTAACTCCACCGGTGCTGCAAAGGCAATTGGTCTCGTTATTCCCGAGCTCAACGGCAAGCTCATCGGCTC
>JAFXJX010000058.1 GCA_017532025.1 Clostridia bacterium
CTGCGGTTGCTTCGCAAAGTAATACACAAGATTTACCCGAATATGCAAATCTTAAACAAGATTATTACGGGATCTTATGTTATGTTCTTTTGAAAAAGGAAATTACAACTTCAATTGAACAATTTATTGAACGAGTAGATTAACGAATTGACGAATTGAGCGATGCTTCTGTTCCGTTTAATTTTGATATTCACGCTATGATTTTTTCGGACAATGTCCCCCGCCTTAGAAGCAGCTCTACATAAGGCTTTTGAAAATAAGAAGCTCAATATGGTTAATCAGCACAGAGAGTTTTTCAATGTAACGCTTGACGAAATAAAGACGGTGGTTATGAAAAACTTCGACAAATCGGTAGAGTTTATGGAAGCACCTGAAGCCAAGCAGTACAGAACGTCGTTAAAAATGAAAGAGAACAAACAAAATTTCGCTCTCTGCCAGAATATCCCCGCCCGACAGCCCTCTGAACCTTGGCTTGCGGTATCATTCACGATAACCGCTTCTCTTCTAACCGCAAGCCTTAGCAAAGCTTCGCTCTCTGCAAGGTTCGAGTCCGTAAAGGTCGTTTGCACCAGAAAAACCGAGAGGGAGCGAATGCTCCCTCTCGGTTTTTCTGGTGCGGGCGACAGGACTCGAACCTGCACGGGTGAACCACTGGTTCCTAAGACCAGCGCGTCTGCCATTCCGCCACGCCCGCGTATCACCGCCCTGCCCTATGCAGAGCGGTATTTTTTAGAATTAGCTGTTAGCCTTTGCGTAATCGTCCCAAAGCTCATCCACCGTCTTGCCGGTGAATTCCACCCAGCAATTATCGGTGTATTCGCCCTTTTTGAGAAGGTCGTTGAGCTTTCTGTTGATGTCCTTATCCACGTTATCTTCAAGCCAAATGAGGAAAGAAGCGGTCACGCGGTAAGCCTGTGTATAGTGGTGTTTGGGGTTGTACTTGGGAAGCGCCCATCCGGCTTCCTTGTTGTAAACACCGAACTTTTCTCTGCCGTAGTCTGCAAGACCCTCAGTGAGCCAACCGGGCTCAAACTGGGGATAACGCTGCGCCACGTGAATCCACTCGTGGATCAAGCTGTCAGCATCGAGCTTATGCTTTTCATAGTATGCAGTACCCATGATCACCTTGCCGGTTTCGGTATAAGTGGCGGCAACGCCCTTATATTCGGGAACAGGCACGATCGAAGTCTTTAAGAGTTCGCCGTAATTAAAGAAATCGCAGATGTCTTTATACTTCTTGTCGAAGCAATCGATGATCATATTGTAAAGATTTTCATCGATCAAGCCTGCGCTGTTGTCAAAAGTCAAATACTGTTCGGAAAGTTTTGTCATTGTTTGCTCCATTTCTCGTTTAAGTATTATATTTCACACACGGCATCTGCATAGCCCGACTCACCGCGTGTATGATTCATCGATCAGTCGATTACAACCTCATGTCCGGTTCTTGCCGATTCATATACACCGTCAAGAATCTTCATCAGCATCACGCCGTCCTCGGCAGGCGCAATACAAGCCGCCTTGCCCTGCACGCATTCCACAAAATGATTGATCTCATTTTCGAAGATCACGTTAAAATCAAGCGCTGTTTCAATGCCCGAAAGGGTCATATCGGTCATGTAACCGTTCATTTCGCTGTAAAGTTCAAGTTTCGGATCCATCTTGGCGCCGCCCTTGGTACCAAACAGCTCAATTTTACCCTCGTTCTTTTTAATGTTCAGCGAAAATGCCGCTTCAATCGAAAGCACCGCGCCGTTATCAAAACGAATCATGGCACTGGCAAGGTCTTCCACGTTGCAAATATCGTGATCGGTCGCGCCGGTAGAACGGTAAGCCTTGGTTGCCTTGATATCGGGTCTGTCGAGAAGCTTCTGGAAGGTTGCGCCGTACACCGAAACAGGCTTCGGATTGCCAAGCATAAAGCGCACAAGGTCAATCACGTGAACACCAAGGTCAATGAGAGGACCGCCGCCCGAAAGCGCCTTGTTACCAAACCAACCGCCGGGGTTGCCGTGGCGGCGAAGATACGTCGCCTTGGTATAATACAGCTCGCCAAAGTAGTCAGAATCGAGAAATTCTCTCACGATCTTGGCATCATTGCCGTGGCGGCGAACAAAACCAATCATCAACAGCTTGCCGCATTCCTTGGCAGTATCCGCCATTTCCTGCGCTTCTTTGGCATTCATTGCCATCGGCTTTTCACAAAGCACGTGCTTGCCGGCTTTCAAAGCGGCAATGGTACAAGGCGCGTGCGCCGCATTCCATGTACAAACGCTGACCGCTTCAATTTCGGGAACAGCAGCAAACATTTCGTTCATATCGGTAAAAAGCTTTGTCACACCCCATTTTTCACCCATAAAGGCAAGTCTTTCGGGGTTGATATCGCAAAACGCCACCACATTCACTTCGGGGTTAGCGCGATACGCAAGCATATGTGTTTCGGCAATGTTACCAACGCCAATAATCGCAATATTGATCATTTTCGTATCCTCTCTGTTTTATCTGCCTGTCAGATTGTTCAGGAACACAACCGCGTCTCGAATATCCTTTTCGGGATCCTCGCCCACTTCTCTTTCAATCGTCAAGAAGCCGCGGTAGCCAATCTCGTCAAGTGCCTTGATGTAATTCGGGAAATCCACCGAGCCTTTACCGAGCGGCACTTCCCTGTACGCCTTGCCAAGATGGGCAAGTGCATCGTCAACCACCTTGTAGATCATTTCGGGGTCTTTATCAAACAGCTTGATGCCGTCTTTGGCATGGGTATGAACAATATAATCTTTGAGCGTGTAAACCGCCTTCACGGGGTCATCACCGGTTACCATCACAAAATTCGCAGGGTCAAGGTTCACAGCCACACCGCGGCTGCCGAGCGAATCAAGAAAGCCTTTCAAAACGTCTGCCGTTTCGGGGCCTGTTTCAATGGCAAAATGTGCCTGCATCGTGTCGGCATATTCGGCAAGCGTGTGGCAAGCCTCTTGCATGATCTTATAACGGTCGTGCGAGGGGTCTTTCGGAATCACGCCGATATGCGTTGTCACCACGTTGGTTTCAAGCTCCTTGGCAAGCTCCAGAATGCGCTTGGATTTTTCAATCAGCGCGGGATTTCTCTCAGCATTGCCAAAACCGAAGCCAAGGTCACCGCAAAGGACGGAAAACACAAGACCATTGTCACGCATGGTAGCCATGATTTCATTTTTTCGGGTTGCTGTCATATTTTCGGGCGAGTTTTCACCCGTTGTGGAATACATCTGAAGACCCACAGCACCAAGAGCCGCTGCCTTGCGAATGGCAGTAAAGGTATCGGTGCGGAAGGAATCAAGCATTGCGCCGATCGGAAAAGGATACATCATGTTTACTCCTGTCTTTTATCGTGTTTCAATCGTATATGTAGCATCGGCAAGCAATGCCACCGATGCGGGAACGCTTTTGGATGCGGCAATCTTTCTGAGTGCCGCCAAGTGATAGCCGTTTTGGAAGATCGCCGCCACCGCAATTCTGCGATTCTTCGCCGATTTTTCGGAATAGGCGGAAAAGTCTCCTCTGCCGCATTTGAGTTCAAAATACTGCTCAGCAAAAAGACGCATCCCCACAACCGAAAGCCATTCTTCCATCAAGCCCTCTTCATACAGCGAGAGCGGCGTGTCGTTACCCATCACCGAAAATTATACCTCATTTCCCCATCAATGTCAACCGAAAAACAAAACAAAATAGCCAAATTTCAACTTTTTCTTAAAAAATTTTTTCAAGCGCCGCTTTCACTTCTCCGTACATATACAAAGAGCCGAGTGCAGCCACCGCATAGTTGTTTGTCTTCGCCTGTGAAAGCGCCGCTGTCACGGCAGCCCCCACACTGTCAAAGCTTTCGGCATCCACGCCTTTTGCTCGGTAAAGCGCGGCGAGGTCTTTTGCCGCCAATGCGCGCGGATTGTCCGGCGTTACGGTAAATACCTTATTGGCAAAGCGTACAAGCTTGTCTGCCATGGCATCATACGCTTTATCTGCCATCACACCTGTAACAAGATACAGCTTTTCGTTTCCGAAATAATGCGCAAACGCTTCGCACGCCGCATCAATACCCTGCATATTGTGTGAGCCGTCAAACAGAAAGAGAGGCTTCTCAGAAAGCACTTCAAAGCGCGCCTTCCATTTGGTCTTGGCAATGCCCTCTCGGATGGCAGAATCGGCAATCACAAGCCCGCGTGTATTGAGGATCCTTGCCGCCGTCACCACCGTGGCAAGATTTTTTGGCTGGTACAAGCCAAGAAGCGGCAAGTCAAGGTCTTCCATGCCGTCATAATCAAGTACCGTACCTGAAAAATCCGCTTTTTTCACCCTGAGAGAGCTGCGGTCGGTCTGATAAAAAGGCGCGTTTTTCCCATTTGCCGTCGATTCGATGATCTCTTTCACCGAAGGAATTTCGCCCCCGTATAAAACAGGCACGCCCTCTTTGATCACGCCAGCCTTTTCAGCGGCAATCTGTTCCACTGTATCGCCAAGAAAGCCCACGTGGTCAAGTGCAATTCCCGTGATGATTGAAAGATAGGGATTGTCAATCACATTGGTGGAATCAAGCCTTCCGCCCATGCCCACTTCGAGCACCACGACATCACAGCCCTTTTCTTTGAAGTACACAAAGCCAAGTGCAGTGATCAGTTCAAATTCGGTGGGCGGGTCGTCCATCGCTTCGGCAATCGGCGCAATTTCACTCACCAAACGGCAAAGCTCGTCATTGTTGATCGGATTTCCGTTATACATGATGCGCTCGTTGAACGTTTCAATATAAGGCGAGGTAAAAAGCCCCACCTTGTAGCCCGCCTCGCGCAAGATCGAATCGAGCATCGCGGAGGTTGATCCTTTGCCGTTTGTCCCTGCAATATGCACACAGCGAAGGGATTTTTCGGGATTGCCGAGAGCTGAAAGAAGCTCGGTAATGCGTGAAAGCCCCGGGCGGCTTCCTCGCCAATTCACCGAATGAATATAAGCAATCGTTTCTTCGTACGTCATTTTTTCAACCTCCTCACAGCTTTTTGAATTGCGGGATTTGTGCCGAGAAGCACAAGCACAGCAGCAATCACAACACTTTCTAAAAGCACGATGGGTCCCCGCCACACAAGCACGTCAAGGGGTGTTTTGTAGTATATCCAAAGACCAATGCTTTTGATGATCATCGAGCCTGCAATATGCGGCACAAAGGCAGACAGCACAAGCGAGGATTTCGTCAGCTTTTTGCCGAGAAAACCCGCAAGCAGTCCTTCCACCGCGCAACCGACCGTCACAAGCGGAATCAAATAACCGGGGCCGTAAAACGCGAAACAACCCACAATATCGCCCACAAGTCCCACTGCCATACCCACGATCGGACCGAAGAAGCAGCCTGCCAAAAGAATTGGCAAACTGCCAAGCCCGATGCGATGCGAAGAGCCGATCTTGATCGAAGCGTACTGCGCTAAAATCACGGTAAGCGCACAAAGGATCGATGCGAACACCAACACACGCAGATGATTTCTGTTTCTTTCTTTTTTCATAAAAAAATACCTCCTTTATCCTCGTTTCCAAAGCAATAAAGAAGGCAAAAAGCTTTTCTTTTGTTTTGTGAAGCGGGATGCAAGATTCAAACCGCAAGTGAAAACACTTTTCGTTCCGACGGCAACTCCCCGTCCTTCGGACACTTAACGAATGAATCTTTACTCTTCTTTGGCACAACGCCATAATCTCTGACAAAAACAGTATATCACAAATGAAAAAAAAGTCAATATTTCCCGCAAGAAAAATCATTTTTTCTTTTTGTCGCATGAGTTTTTTGTTATTATTATAATATTTTTGCTGAATTCAAAAAAAATTGACAAACCATTCTTGCATTGTGCCAAGAAAAAGAGTATAATGCTATGTGTAATATTATGTGTACTGTAAAGGAAGTGATTCTATGGGTCCCGGAGGATTCGGACCGCCCGGCGGACGCGAAGATATGTACGCGAAACTTCGTGAACCCAAACCGAAAAACATCAAAGAAATACCGCGCTACTTAAAGAACATCACCAAGACCTTCTTTGTTCGTCTGTTTTATACCGTAGCACTTGTTTGGGAAGCCAAGCCGTCACTTGTCTTTTTGATGGCGTTTATGGCAATCTTCAACGGTGTCATTCCGGTTGTCAGCGCTTATATCACTGCGAATCTTATTAACGTCATTACCGCTTCGTTAAGCGGCAATGCAAGCAGCAACGATGTTCTCATCGCCCTCATGTGGCAATTCGGCTTTATCTTCTTTAACAGCCTTGTCAATACCATCAACAACATCGTCACACGCATTTCGGGCGAAGTGGTCACCAACCACATTAAGGTTAAGATCATGGAAAAAGCCAAGGACATCGACCTTGCCTCCTTTGATATGCCCGATTTTTATGAGCGTATGGAAAACGCCAACCGCGAGGCCGGTATGCGCCCCATCCACATTCTGAACGCCACCTTCTCAATGGTCAGCCGTATCATCACCATGGTTTCCTTCATTGTGGTGCTGATCCGTATTATGCCCAAGCTCAATCCCCTGGCACCCCTTTTCATGGTGGTGTTCGTTCTGTTCTCGATTCTTTCCGCGGTCGTCAACTTCATTTTCCGCCGCAAAAACTTTTTGTATATGCGCCACCGTTCCAAAGACCGCCGTCAGATGTCTTACTACTCGGGCGTTCTTGTCAATAAAGACCTTGTGAAAGAAGTCCGCCTGTTTAACCTTTCGGATCTTTTCATCGGTCGTTATAACGAAGTCTTCGGCAAATATTTCTCGGGCATCAAAAAACTCATCCGCGCCGAAGGTCTCTGGCAGATTCTCATTACCCTCGGCACATCGGCACTCAACTGCGTGCTCTTTTACATGATCGCCATAGGCATCAGCGAGATCGGTGAGTATTCGCTCTACACGAACGCATTGAACTCGGTATCTTCCGCTGTTGCCGCGCTCATCACCACCACCGCTACCATTTACGAAGGCACGCTCTTTATTGACAACATGATCCTCTTTATGAAAGAGGAAAAAACCATCGTACCGTCTATCCCCAAAGCAAGAGTACCCGAAAAGCACATCGGCCATACCATCGAATTCGAGCACGTCAGCTTCGCTTATCCGGGTACTGAGCGCAAGGTACTGAACGACATCAACATCAAGCTTGAGCCGCGTGACACGGTGGTGCTTGTCGGTTTGAACGGCGCAGGCAAAACCACGCTCTTAAAGCTTCTCACCCGTCTTTACGACCCCACAGAGGGCAGAATCCTGCTTGACGGACACGATATCAGAGAATACGACCCCAAAGAGCTGTACAAAATCTTCGGTATCATCTTCCAAGACTTCGGCAAATACGCCTTCAGTGTCAAAGAAAACATCGCTTTTTCCAAGCACGATCAACCGATTGACATGGACGAGATCGAAGAAGCAGCCGTTCAATCGGCATCGGATGAATTCATCCACCGCCTGCCCGACGGCTACGATACCCCTCTTATGCGATACTTTGAGAAAAACGGCATTGAGCTTTCGATCGGTCAGTGGCAAAAGCTTTCGGTCGCAAGAGCCTTTTACAGCGACAGCGACATTTTAATTCTCGATGAGCCTACAGCCTCACTTGACCCAATGGCTGAACAGGAGATCTTCAACCAGTTCGACCGTTTGAAAAAAGATAAAACCACCATTTTCGTCTCGCACCGCCTTTCCTCTGCCACCACTGCCAATAAGATCATCGTTTTGAAAGAAGGCAGAGTCATTGAGGAAGGTGACCATGCCGCACTCATGGCGCAAAAAGGCGAATACTACACCCTTTTCTCCACACAGGCAAAGCGCTATATTTCAAGCGAAAACGAATCTGTGCGCGAAGAAAACTTTGCTTCCCATCCACACGGTATGCCAAGACCCCCATTTCACCGTAAACCAGATTAACAAGGAGATTTTTATGAAATTCTTTCACCCCACCGATATTCTTTTACCCAAAACCAATCACGAAAAATGGGCAACCATTGCCTGCGACCAACACACAAGTGATCCCTCTTATTGGGAAAAAGCAGATGCCATCGCAAGTGAGTTCCCCTCTGCTTTGCGCGTCATTCTCCCCGAAGTCTATCTTTTGCCCGACAATAGCAAAAGAATCGCCGCCATCAATCAAACGATGCAAGAATACCTTGACAGCGGTATTTTCACCGAATACAAGGATGCCCTCATTTTTCTGGAGCGCACCCTTCCCTCCGGCAAGGTACGCCACGGCCTTGTAGGTGCTGTTGACCTTGAAGCGTATGACTATCACAAGGGTGCTAAAAGCCCGATCCGCGCCACCGAAGAAACCGTAGCTGACCGCATTCCGCCCCGTGTTGCCATCCGTCAAAACGCCTCTCTGGAGCTGCCTCATGTCATGCTGTTGATCAATGATATGGAAAAGACCGTCATTGAACCGCTTGCCAATGCCAAAAACAGCTTTCCGCTACTCTACGATTTTGACCTGATGCTCGGCGGTGGCCATGTCAAAGGCTACCTTGTCACAAAAGAGTATGCCGAAAAGGTTGAACGTGCCCTTGACACGCTGTATGAAACCTCACCCCTTCTCTTTGCCGTGGGTGACGGCAACCATTCGCTTGCCACTGCCAAAACCTGCTATGAAATGAATCCCACGTCGCTTTCGCAATCAGCCCTTGTGGAAGTGGTGAACATTCACGATTCAGCCCTTGAATTTGAGCCGATCTATCGCGTGCTGTTCGGCGTTGATCCAAGTGCCGTACTCAAAGCGTTAGAGGATTATTTTGCCAAGCAGACCGCAAAGGACACACAAGAGGTAACTGTGATCTTCGGCACACACGAAGTGACCCTTTCCCTTCCTGCTGTTTCTACCCTTGCCGTTTCTACCCTGCAACAGTTTCTTGATGGTTACATCAAGGCGCACCCCGAGGTCACGATCGACTATATTCACGGCATCAGGGAGACCCGCGCCCTCGCACAGGCGCCCAACACGATCGGCTTCTTGTTTGACGGCATGAAAAAAGAAGAGCTTTTCCCTGCGGTGGAAAAAGACGGCGCGCTTGTCCGCAAAACCTTCTCCATGGGAGAAGCGGCAGACAAACGCTATTATATCGAGGCAAGAAAGATTCGGTAAAATCATCAAAAACACTTGCGTATATCACACTTTTATGGTATGATGTGGATATCAACCAAAACATTTCCATTTAACAGGAGAACCGCCATGAATGAATTTTCGCATATTTTGAAAGACCAGATTGAAAAGGTTTGCGCCAAACTTCACGAAATGAAGCGCGACGACCTTGCTCTTCTCTTTACCAAGTGCTATCCCAATACACTTGAAACCACCACCAAGCTTCTTGACGACGGCAGCGCGTTTGTCATCACAGGTGACATTCACGCCATGTGGCTGCGCGACAGCTCGGCGCAGGTTCACCACTACCTCCCCGTTGCTGCTGAAAACGAAGAACTTGCCGACATCATCGAAAAGATGATCAACCGCTACACGCTCTACGTGCCGAAAGATCCCTATGCCAACGCTTTCAACGAATGCGATAACGACAGAGGTCACAAAGGCGACCTCACCTTCCGTTCCCCTTGGGTATGGGAAAGAAAGTATGAAGTGGACTCGCTCTGCTCGGTCATCTTTATCGCATACAAATTCTGGAAGAAGACAGGCAGAATCAGCCATTTTGATGAAGCATACAAGACTATGCTGAACATCATCCTGGATCTGTGGGAAACCGAACAGTATCACGAGGAAAAATCGCCCTACACCTTTGAACGTCCCAATTGTCGTAAGCTGTCCGACACCATGACGCGTGGCGGCAAGGGCGAGCCTGTTGGCTACACCGGTATGACTTGGTCTGCTTTCCGTCCTTCGGATGACGCTTGTATTTACAACTACTTAATTCCTTCCGAAATGTATGCCGTTGTCACCCTCGGCTACACCGCCGAGATCGCAAGAGAAATCTACAAAGATGAAGCCCTTGCGCTTCGCGCTGAAAAGCTCGCATCCGAGATTGACGAAGGCATCAAGAAATACGGTATCGTTGACCATCCCAAATACGGCAAGATCTACGCATACGAAACCGACGGTCTTGGCAACTACAATCTCATGGACGATGCCAACGTACCTTCTCTTCTTTCTGCACCCTACCTCGGCTACTGCTCGGTTGATGATGAAATCTATCAGAACACAAGAAAGTTCATCCTTTCCGAAGATAACCCCTATTACTTCTCGGGTAGCGTTTTGCGCGGCATCGGAAGCCCCCATACCGCCAAAGGTCACGTATGGCCGATCTCCCTTGCCCTTCAGGGTCTTACCTCAACCGATCCCAAGGAAATCGAAGAGATTCTCGATATGCTCGTTGCTTCGCACGCAGGCACTTACTTCATGCACGAAGGTATTGATGCCAACAACGAATACAATTTCACCCGCACTTGGTTTGCTTGGGCGAACTCCATTTTCTCTGAGCTTGTACTCAAATACGCAGGCTTTGAAATCTAATTTTTACCAAAAAGCAACGGTGCAGAAACTCTGTACCGTTGCTTTTGAGGTTTTGGAATGTATATGAAAAATAAGCTATTATTCTTGTTTCTTGTTTGCTTTTGCCTGTTGCTTTTTCTTGTATCTTGCGGTGATGACACGCCTGACAGCACAAGCGTTTCCACAACATCGCAAACCACCTCTGACGCGATAACAGAAACAAGCACCCAAACACCCCCTGTCAGCACAACACCAATTACCACAACAGCGGCACCAACCACCCCGCCCGAAACCGAAGCTGTGATTCCGCAAAGCTACTATACCGGTCCGGGTGCTCTTGCAAGAGGCAGTCGGGTGGTAATCCCCGCCAAATACAACAAGGGCATTGCGTGTGATATTCACCCCTCGCTTATTTTCGGAACACTTTACTTTTTCCTGCCCTCCACAGCCGACCTCTCGCAAGTGGTTTATGAAGTGTACAACGCCGACGGTACACTCAGCATGGGGCGTGTTGCCGATTTCACAAGCGACACCAAAGACTTCAAAAAAATCGCCATCGGCAGCAGATCCTATATTCCCGAGGTATATATATCAAGCAGCCCTGCTCTCTTTCTCGAAATTGATGAAGAGTACGGCACTTTTGAGGATGTAAAGTACGACAAAACCAAAGAAACCAAAGCCTACGGAAAGCTTATCATCACCTGCCGCGAGGATATTGCCGAAGAAAAGGGCTGGAAAACCTATTACTCCAGCCGCGAGGACGATAGCAACTCACCCGGCTCAATGTACATCAAAGGGCGCGGCAACTGGACTTGGATTTCCACCGACAAAAAAGGTTTTTCAATCAAGCTCGAGAAAAAAGAAGAGCTTCTCGGTATGACGAAAAGCAAAAAATGGGCGCTTGTGGGTAATATGCCGGATGCCACCATGCTCCGCAATTCGGTTGCCTCCTACCTCGGCCATGCCGCGGAGTTTGCCTATACTCCCTCGTCTGAGCTTGTGGACGTATTTGTCAACGGCGTGTATCAAGGCTCTTACCTCCTCAGTGAAAAGATCAGCATCGGTGAAGGCCGCATCGAAATGTCCGACCTTGAAGACAAAGTCGAAGACCTGATGAAAGATGAGAACTACGACTACGGCGAGCAGAAAATTACGCGCGACAATGTATCACACACAACCATCAAATATTGGACCAATGTGAAAAACCCTGCGGATATCACGGGCGGCTATATCATTGAAATGGAAATGAGCGATCGCTACAAAAACGAGCCCAGCGGCTTTGTCACGCGCAGGGGCGTTTCCTACGTCATCAAATCGCCCGAATACGCAAGCCGCGAGCAAGTATCCTATATTGCCGCCTTCGTGCAGGAAATGGAGAACGCCATCTTTTCTTCAAACGGAATCAACTCCAAAACCGGCAAGCATTACACCGCGTATATGGATCTTGACTCTTTCGTCAAAAAATATTGGGTGGACGAGATCACCAAAAACCGCGACGGTGCCAAAACAAGCCATTATCTCTATAAGCCTGCCGACAGTCAATCCACAAAAATCTACGCAGGTCCTTTGTGGGACTACGACATCACCTTGGGTATTCACAACGACTCCAAAGACCCGAAAGGATGGTTTTCACGCACCGAGAAAGATTTTTACCGCGCCCTCTTCCTGCACGACGATTTCCAAAAACGCGCAAACGAAATTTTCTTCGATATTTTCTACCCTGCCGTAACCAAGCTGCTTGATGGCGAAATCGATGCCATGGCAAAAAGGACACAAGCCTCGGCAGAAATGAACGACGTTTTGTGGCACGTTCTCGAAAAAGACTACACAGACCACGTCGAAGACCTGAAGAAATATCTTACTACACGCATCACTTGGATCAAAAACGAAATATCATAAAAAGGTAGGCTTTCATAAACGAAGGCCATGGTAATTATCATGTTAACGATCGGAATCAAAGGAACACAAACAATCAAAGTTACCGAGGAAAACACCGCCGCCACCATGGGAAGCGGCACACTTGCCGTCTTTGCCACCCCCGCCATGATCGCGCTGATGGAAAAAACCGCTTATCTCAGCGTACAGGATGCCCTTGATGAGGGCATGGGATCGGTTGGTACTTATCTCAATGTCAAACACCTTGCCGCCACCCCCGTGGGTATGCAGGTCACTTGCGAAAGCGAGCTTGTGGAAATTGACTCAAGACGCCTTGTGTTTACCGTCAAGGCTTATGACGAAACAGGCCTCATCGGCGAAGGCACACACGAAAGATTCATCGTGCAGAATGAAAAATTCCTCGCCAAAACCAACGCCAAAAAGGGATAAAAACAAAAGACAAGGTTGCAAAAAAGTAACCTTGTCTTTTGTTTTTATCAATCCAAACAGTCATACTGTACTAAAATTTATGATCTTCTATCCCACGATCTCGTAGGTTGCTGAGTTGAAAAGAATATTTCCCCGCTCCGATTTGACAGAGAGGAAATGACCGCGCTCGGGGCAAGCGTAAATGATGCCTTCGTCTGTAATCAGAAAAGCTTGTTCCACTTCTTCCTTGACGTACGCCAAAGGATCTGCACCTTTTTCAAGATCAAACTTCTTTCTGAATTTCTTTTCCGAAGACTCGTTTTTGAAATGCCATAGCCCGATCTGTTCAAGCAATCTTTCTCTGTACTGTTCAGTGGAATCGTTTGATATAGAATCGACAATTTCGCTCGCCTTGTCATAAAACCGATACGGCACAAAGACCTTGTAATTCTCAAGATTCAAGCCCAAAACAGTTCGTAATCCATTACCTGACGGCATCAGAACACAAGGAATTCCTTCTTCGTCCAAAAAGCTTTTTAAGACTTCGCCTTCGCCTCTTTCGCATTCAAACAACAAGCAAAAATCATCATCCTCAGCGTCTTTTAGCTTTTTGGCACCGCAAAAGGAACACACATCGTCTTCACAAAGTGATCGGCAGTTCCCGCAATATTTCATAGACGCCTCCTTTATATTGTTGTCTATATCATAGATGCTCACTGATTGATTGTCAATATGATGGTTTCGTTATTCAGTTTCCTTCAGCCACTTGTTTCTGTAAGCTGTGCGGATGGTTTCGTAAAGCGCAGGCGCTTTGCCGCCCACTTCTTTGCCGTTGATATGCGAAACGGCAACACCCTGCACGCTCGATGCCATCACAATGACCTCGTCAGCGTCCATCAACTCCGCAAAGGAAAAGGCTCGTTCCTGTACGGGAATGCCGTGTTCACGGCAGATTTCAATGCAATGACTGCGTGTGACACCCGGCAAAATAAGATTGGTCAAGGGTGCTGTGATAAAAGCGCCGTCCTTGAGAATTGCCATGTTGCTGTGCGAACCCTCGGTCACATAACCGTTTCTCACAAACACAGCCTCATCACAGCCCGCATCCTTGGCAGCTTGGTTGGCAAGCACGTTGGGAAGCAGATTGATCGTCTTGATGTTGCAGAAATAATAGCGATTGTCTTCTTGCGACAAAAGCTTAAAACGCTTCGAGCCGTTATCAAGAAGCACATGGGGTCTTACGGTAATCAAAAGATTGGGAGAGACTCCCTTCGGGAAGGCGTGTCCGCGAAGCGCCGTGCCGCGCGTCATCTGCCAATACAGCACAAACTCATGCGAATCACACTGATGAATCAGCTTGTCAAACAGCTCAAGAAGCGCATCGGGCGTGATATTTGGCTCAATTTTGAGCATACGGCAAGACCTGAAAAAGCGCGCAATATGTTCGTCAACCGCAAACATTTTATAGTTTCTTCCATAAACCGCCTCATACACGCCGTCGCCGTAGTAATTCGAGCGGTCATTGGCAGGGATCATCAATTCTTCAAGCGGTGCGATCACACCGTTATAATAACCTACATTCACCATCACAGTAACATCCTTTAACACAAAAATCCGATTACAAATCGGTTGTTTTTATTATAACCGAAAACAACCGCCATTGCAAGAGGTGCAAAAAGAAAAAGTAAAATTTTCATAAACAGTTGAAAAGTTCCAAACAATATGATATGATATAGAATGAAGTATTATGGAATTGAGGTAAAATCTTGCCATGCGTATTGTCAAACTCGATGTCGGCGATACTCTGCAAATGAAAAAAAAGCACCCCTGCGGCGCTGCCGAATTCATAGTCCTTCGCGTCGGCTCGGATATCAGAATCCGCTGTACCGGCTGCGGTCACGATATCACCGTTGCCCGCGAAAAGCTTGAAAAAAACATCAAAAACGTCATCCCAACGAAAGGCTCTCAAAATGGATAAGCAAAACCAAAATCAGAACGAAGTCACCTCAGTCGATCAGGAAACAAAAAAGGGTAATTCCTTTGTTCAAAAGTTCCGAAACGCACAAGATCGATTTTTGGCGTCCTCCTTCGGCGCAAAGCTGAATACCCATTTCAACACACACGGATATCTGTATTTTTCTTTTCTCGTGCCGGCACTTCTCTTTTTCTTTGTGTTCATTCTGCAAGGCACCTATCCCTTCGGCAACGGCTCGGTGCTGGTACTCGACTTGAACGGACAGTATGTGTACTTCTTCGAGGCATTAAGAAAAGCGATTTACGGCGACGCATCACTGCTCTATTCCTGGTTTGGCACGCTGGGTAGCGAATTTGTCGGCTCGTATGCCTACTATCTCGCAAGCCCTCTGTCTTACCTCGTAGCGCTCTTCCCCGCCACCGCCATGACCGAATTCCTTTTGGTGCTCGAGCTCATAAAGTGCGGTCTTTGCGGCTTGACCATGGCATACTATCTGCGCAAAACCCGTCCGCTTGCCAATGAAATGATCACCATCAGCATTGCCGTGATGTATGCGCTCTCCTCCTTTGCCATCGTTATGGCGCACAACACCATGTGGCTGGATGCGCTCATCCTCTTGCCGCTGATCACCTACGGCATTGAACGCTTGATCAACTACGGTCACTTCAAGCTGTTTATCATTTCCTTTGCACTCGCACTTCTTGCCAATTTCTACATTGGCTATATGCTTTGCTACTACGTTTTCCTCTACTTCTTCTATTACTATTTCTTCGGCTCAAACCGTCAGAGCAACGACTATGTTTCGGTTGAAGACGGCAACAACAATTTCATCGGCGAAAAGAATCATTTCGTCAAGAGTCTCTTCCGTATCGGTGTTTCCTCGTTGATTGCCATTTTCATTGCTTGCGTGATCATTCTCCCCACCGCATACTCGCTCTCGCTCGGTAAGACCGAATTTTCCGAAACCGACTGGTCGTTCGCTTTTAAGTTCAATCCGCTTGATTTCATCTCCAAGCTGTTCATCGGCTCGTATGATACCGTCCGCCGCGAGGGTCTTCCCTTCATTTACTGCGGTATGTTCACACTCATCCTTGTACCGGTCTATTTTATCTCAAAGCGCGTATCCAAAAGACAAAAAGTCGGTGCCGGACTGATCCTCGGTGCATTCTTCCTCATCATGTGCATCTCCCCGCTCGACCTTGTGATGCACGGCTTCCAAGAACCCAACTGGCTGAATTACCGCTATAGCTTTGTATTCAGCTTCCTGCTTCTTGTCTTTGCCCATCGCGGTCTTGAGCTTCTTCACACCATACGCTTTCAGAAAACCGTCATCATCGCATCGGTTTGGGCGGCTCTCGTGCTGATTGCTTCGTTCTTCACAAGAGATGGCCTGTTTGCCACCAGTGATGACAGCGCTGAATTCTGGCGCCGTCAGCTTCTCTTTATCCTCATTCCGATCGTAGCACTCGTTGTTTATGAGGTTGGTCATTACCTCTTATTGAATGATCGCTTCAAAAAGGTTTCTCGCGCTTCGATGCTTTCCACCCTTGCGGTTGTGATCTGCGTGGAAATGTTCGTCGGCACCCTCTTAAACACCACAGCACTCAACGATGACGTTATCTTCTCTCCCAAGTACACCAAAGCCGACGGCTCGGGTCTTGAAGGATACGATAACTACCTCGATAAATACCGCGTGATGGTAGATGCCGTACAAAAAACAGACGATAGCTTCTACCGCATGGAAAAGAATGACCTGCGTAAATACGACGATAACTTTGCCTTTGCCATGCGCGGCACCACAGGCTCAACCTCCACACTGAATGCCAAAACGATCAAGTTCCTGAACCGCCTCGGCTATATCAGCCAGTCAAATATCAGCAGTAACAAGGGCGCAACCTCGGTTGCCAATACCCTGCTCGGCATCAAATATTATATCACCACCACCAATCAGGATACCAGCGGCGAAAACAGCTACTACCTCACCGCCTACCCTGTGGATATGGAAGGTGTTGACGGCATCACCAATATGTATCTGTATGCCGACGGTCTTGCCATTTACAGCTACCTGAATGAATATGCCCTTTCGCTTGCGTATGCTTCCAGCGGAAATCTCAAGAATTTCAACATCACAGAGAGCAACTCGCCTTTCACCACCATGAATAAGCTAATCACAGCCATCCTCGGTGAAAAGGAAACGGTAGAGGTATTCAAGGAAATTCCGTACGACTTCTCTTACGACGGCAACACCACCCAGTATAAATTCAAAGACAACTACAGCGAAACGGTTTATGACATCTACGGCGACCCGATCATCAAGCTTGACGAAAATGGCAATAAGATGTACGATGAAAAAGGAAATCCTGTTTACGAAAAGTCAAAGCCGTCACCCCTTTATCATGAGTTCACACAAATCAACCAAGACGGCGAAAAAATGGTGATCGACTTCACCTTTACCATGCCCGAAGGTGTTGATGAAACCACCGAAGTTCTCTTTAAGTTCCCTACTCGATACAACCGCCAATGCACATGGACCTTCAAAACCGAAGGCAGCGAGGAAAAGACAGGCTCTTGCTTTGTGGATGATGATAAAACCGACTGCATCCTTTCGCTCGGTAAGGTTCCCGCCGGCCAAACAGGTACACTCTCCATCACCGTAACGGGCAAAGACTTCTATCTCAGCTGTGACGATGGCAACGGCATCTTCTACTATGTTGATAAAGAAGTGTACAAAGACACCATGACCACCCTTGCCGAGGGCAACTTCGAAATCGAAGAATACACCGAATCCTACTTCAAGGGCAAGATCAACGCCACTGAAGGAAGAACCTCGGTCTTTACCTCGATTCCCTACGAGGAGCATTGGAAAGTCAAAGTTGACGGCAAAGAAGTGGAAACCTATATGACCTGCGCAGCCCTTGTCGGCTTTGACCTTGGAAGCGAAGGCGAGCACACAATTGAGATCGAATACCGCTCCGCACCCTTACGAAACGGCTTGATCTTCACAGGCATCGGTCTTGTTCTCTTCATCGGCTGGATCGTTGTTGACACCGTATTCTTCCGCAAGAAGCGCCTTGCCAATGCAACGCTCGATTACACCTGCCTCTCGGAAGGTGACTATCAGAGCGACGAATACGATGACGAGCTTGCCAAAAAACGCAAAGTTCAACGTATGCAAGAACAAATGCGACTCAAAAAACAAATGTGGAAAAATAAACGTAAATAATCAAACAACATGAAAAGCCATCACAAACCGTGATGGCTTTTTTGTTATTCTTGTGTTTTGGCAACCCATTCCTTCCAACGGGGGTCGGCTTGTATTTCTTTTGCCACTTGACTGTAATCCGGATTACACCAAAAAGGCCATTCATTAGGCAACCCTTTGACAACCTCTCTGCGTTCTCCCAAATTATATTTCACAAACGAAACAAGAGGAGCGGTCAGTCGATGTTCACTTTCATCAAACAGCCTTTCAAATGCTTTTGCGTGTGCAAACGCTTTATAGAGAGAATCGAAAGCATCGTCGTGATACCCTCTTTCCCACTGTAATCTTGACAGATATAGATAGAGTTTATATACGAAATCATGCTGCGCACCCATATTGCCGTCATCACAAATTAAATCAAATATAGAAATTACACCTTTAATCTTCTCAATCGGCATATCGGATTCAAAATTTGTAATATTCGCGATAAGACCAAAAACAAGCTGCTCGGAAAACTGTCGCGCTGATTCCAAAAGAAACTCACCTATGTATTCAGCTTCAAGTCTTCCATCAGTTGCTTCTGTAAGCAAAAATTCCTGCGATTGCTGAAGCTTAGGCATACGCTTAGCATACGAAACTGCTTTATCAAATTCGCCGTAAGTTCGGTGAAGCGGCACAAGTATGGCAATTGCTTGTGTAAAAACAGAATTGTCTTTTGTGTTTTCGACAAGATACTCACACACCTTAATGCATTCTGACCAATACGTATTTTTCTTATGATGATCGTAATCATATTGAATAAAGCCATCGTCATCATAGGAAAGCCATCCGTGATGTCTTCGCCAGCCTGCTTCCCATAGTGTATCGGCAAGCGTGATGAGCAGTTGTTCATTTTGAGGAAATTCTGCAAGTCCATTACGTAATATCAAAATGCATTCTTCCACCCAAATTCCATCATCACTGTGCTTGATATCGTACTCGTTCACTTTTTGAATTATTGCTGATATTTTTGTTTCACGATCATTGTTATACCCAAACAACTCGTCAATCGAAATGCCGAAATAATTGGCAATTGACGGAATCATCTCCATATCGGGATAACCGCCGCCTGCTTCCCAGCGTGAAACCGCCTGTGACGTTACACCCAAAGCTTCGGCAAGTGCTTCTTGTGTACGCCCATCACGCCGACGGAGCTCACGTATTTTCTGACCCAAATCCAGTTGCATAAAAACCTCCTTGGCTTTCGCTCGCGAAAGCCTACCTTTCTTGGGGAATTGGGGCGGTTTTGCGTAGCAAAATCGTTGTTGCCAAACAACGAAAGCCACAAAACCCGCATGAAAGATTCTTCTTTCATGCAAACCTCCTGAAATGTTATCACCGGTGTAACTCTATTATAGCAGGTATTGATAAAAAAACAATAATCAATTTATTGTTTCAAATTCAAGCATTCGTTGGATTTCTAACAACAAAGCCACCGCCCGTGTCATCTTGAGCAGAGCGAAGCGACGTCGAAACCCAAGCGCAGCGCAGGGCGCTTCGACTTGCAAGCAAGTCGCCTGCTTGCAGGTCGGGGCGGATCTCGGGCGCTTGACCACTCTCCATATCGTAGATCCTCAAAACGCCAAGGCGTTTTGCCTTTTCAAAATCCGCAATTTATTGCAGATTTTGAAAAGTTCGATTACGAAAACATCCCACCGGGATGTTTTCTCCACTCAGGATGACACAAAAAAACAAAGCCACTTCCGAACGAAGTGGCTTTGTTTTATCCGTTTTACTTCTTCCCGCGTTTGATCTTGAGGCCTGCGTTTTCGGGCTTGTCAAGCTCGGCATCCACCACAGCGAGTAGCTCAATGGCTTTTTCGCCGTAGGTCATGTGGTGCTTGCACTTGGTCAGCCATCTGGCGGCATCCACAATTTTCTTTGTGGTGTCAATACCGTAAAGGAAACAACTGCCCACATAGAACTGAGCGGGCAAAATTCCCTTTCCTGCCGCGGAGAGGAAGGATCGGAATGCCCAATTATATCTACCCATAAAGAGGCACACACAGCCAAATTCATACGCTTCCTGCGCGGGCACCAAGAACAAAGCTTCACTCTGTGCTTCAAAGTTCTCTTCGGTCATGCCGTCAGCAGCTGCTTTGATGCTTTCTTTGAAATCTTCGGAAAGCGTTGCCATAAAGCTTTCGTAAAACTCTTTCTTAAAATCCTCCGACACATCAGATGCCGTTGACTTTTGCGAAGTACGGATCTTTCTTTCAAGCGGCTTTTTCTTACGATCGCCCTTTGGCTTGCCAAAAGAAAGCTCGCCAAGATCCATTTCAATCTGGTGAATGTCACTTTCCTCTTTTACAGGCTCTTCTGCCTTCACCTCGGGAATCACTTCCTCGATGGGTGCTTCTTTTACTTCCTCAACGATCGGAACCTCTTCCACCACGTCAAAAGAAAGTTGCTCTGTGCTGTTCAGCTCGGTAGCACTCACGTGGTCAGGCTCAATCAAAAGCTCGGTGTTATTGAAATGATACGTCGCGCGAAGGAAAGTTTCATTGCGCTGCCCCTTGACGGCAACAACTCTCCACTCACTCGCGTCCCCGCTGTAAAACACATCGGTAAGAGAACGGCAGGAGTCAAACGCGCCAAATTCAATCTCACGAAGAGTTTTCGTAAACGAAACCTTTTCAAGCGAAAGACAGCCGTAAAAGGTATTCCATCTCAGATATTCAATGCCTGCGCCAAGCGAGCAGGATTTCAGCGACACGCAATCGGCAAACGCGCCCTTTCCCAGCGAGGTAATCTGATCCCCAATCGCCATTTCTTCAAGCGAAGAACAACGCCTGAATGCCTCGTCACCGATCATTTGAACCGTTTCGGGAACGGTGATGGTTTTGAGTGAACGGCAGCCAAGAAAGGTTTTGGCGGCAATGAAGGTCACACCGTTCGGGATCACAACATGATCGAGTGAGCGGCAACCGAAGAAAGCACCGCCGTCAATCAAAGATACCGTGGAAGGAATTGTCACCGAAGTCAGATTCACACAGCTGTCAAATGCCTTTTCGGCAATCGAAACCACCCCTTCGGGAAGCACGACCGAAACCAAATTCTGATGATACGCAAACGCCTGACCGCCAATCACCGTAACGCCTTCCGGCACAAATACATGATCCTCGTTACCCGTATATTTCACAAGGGTATTCCCTACCATACGAAAATCATTCATACGCTTTACTCCTTACTTTGCGGCAAAAGCCGCACCAATCTGCTGAAAATGCCGTATAAAACAATTACCTTGTCTTACCATGCAGTAGCATATAACATATTCATTATACAATACCTTTTCCGAATTGTCAATAAAAAAGTCGGCATTTCAAAGCAAAAAAACAAACACCCGAAGTCGCTTTTTGAGCGATTTCGGGTGTTTTTCAGTTGAATCAGTCGTTCTGATTCGATTCGGTTTCTTCGTCAATGACAGCGGTTTTATCCACTTCAATGTCGCGGTAACGCTGCATACCGGTACCTGCGGGAATCAGCTTACCGATCAGTACGTTTTCCTTCAGACCCACAAGGTGGTCAACCTTACCGGCAATGGCAGCCTCGGTGAGTACCTTGGTGGTTTCCTGGAAGGATGCGGCAGAAAGGAAGGAATCAGTCATCAGCGAAGCCTTGGTGATACCAAGCAGCATAGGCGATGCTTCGGCAGGACGAAGCGCAAGCTCACCTGCGGCAATGCGGTTGCGGATCTCTTCGTTCTTTTCTTCGAGCTCGGTGATGCTCACAACAGAACCGGAAAGCATATCGGTGTCACCACCGTTTTCAATTCTGACCTTTCTTGTCATCTGACGGGCAATGACTTCAATGTGCTTGTCATTGATCTCAACAGACTGCAAGCGGTAAACGCGCTGAATTTCCTTGATGATATAGCTGTAAACTTCGTCAAGACCTTTGATCTTGGTGATGTCTGTCAAGCTCATGTTACCTTCGGTCAGAGCGTCGCCGCGTACCACAAAGTCGCCTTCCTTCACGATCACTCTTGTGCCGTAAGGAACTGCGTATGCAGCCTGGTCACCGCTTGCCTTATCGGTAATGATCACGTTTCTGGCGCGCTTGCCATCCTGAATCGAAACACGACCTGTCAGCTCAGTGATGACAGCCGTTCTCTTGGGACGGCGTGCTTCAAAGAGTTCTTCAACACGGGGAAGACCCTGTGTAATGTCCGAACCTGCAACACCACCCGAGTGGAAGGTTCTCATCGTCAGCTGTGTACCGGGTTCACCGATCGACTGTGCGGCAACGATACCAACAGCTTCACCAACGTTAACCTTCTGACCGGTCGCAAGGTCACTACCGTAGCAGTAGGAGCAAACGCCGTAACGGCACTTACACTTCAGAATCGAGCGAATCGGAAGCTCTTTGATACCTGCCGATGTGATCTTCTTCACATCGTCCTGTGTCAGGAGCGTGTTCTTGGTAACAATCAAGTTCTTGGTAACCGGATCAACAACATCTTCCAAGGTGTATCTGCCGAGGAGTCTGTCTTCGAACTTTTCAATCACGCCGTTGCCGTCGGTGATTTCACGAACAAGAAGACCTTCATCTGCTCCGCAGTTTTCTTCGCGGATGATAACATCCTGCGAAACGTCAACAAGACGTCTGGTAAGGTAACCCGAGTCAGCCGTTCTCAGAGCGGTATCCGAAAGAGATTTACGCGAACCGCGGGCTGCTACGAAGTATTCGAGGATGGTCAGACCTTCACGGAAGTTCGCCTTAATCGGGATTTCCATGGTACGGCCGGTTGCCGAGAACATCAGACCACGCATACCTGCGAGCTGACGCATCTGGGTCTTAGAACCACGGGCTTTCGAGTCCGCCATCATCTTAATCGGGTTGTAACGGTCAAAGGAGATATCAAGTGCATTTTCAATCTGCTTCGTGGTGGCTTCCCAAACAGCAATGACCATGTTGTAACGCTCTTCCTCGGTCAGTTCACCCATGAGGAAGTGCTGTCTGATTTCTTCAACATCGGCTTCTGCCTGCTTAATCAGGTCGGTCTTGTTTTCGGGAATCATAACGTCCGAAACCGAGATCGAGATCGAAGCTTTGGTCGAATACTTAAAGCCCATCGCCTTGATGTTGTCAAGGACAGTTGCCGTGGTGGTGGGACCGAACTTTTTGATGGTTCTGTCAACGATCTTGGAAAGCTCGCTCTTACCGCACACAAAGTCAATTTCGGGAAGCAGATAGTTATCGGGATTGGATCTGTCAACGTAGCCAAGATCCTGAGGAATGGCTTTGTTGAAGATCAAACGACCAAGAGTAGAAGTAATCACTCTTGTCTTCTCCACACCGTCAACCATGCCGGAAACACGTACCTTGATGGGTGCGTGCAGACCGAGGAAACCGTTTTCATACGCCATCAGTGCTTCGTCAAAGTTACGGAAAGCACTTCCCTCGCCGATTTCACCGGCGCGGTCGATGGTCAGCCAGTAAGAACCAAGTACCATGTCCTGAGAAGGAACGGCAACAGCTTTACCGTCAGCAGGCTTCAAAAGGTTGTTGGCGGAGAGCATGAGGAATCTTGCCTCAGCCTGTGCTTCAGGCGTCAGCGGAACGTGTACAGGCATCTGGTCGCCGTCGAAGTCGGCGTTAAATGCCGAACATACGAGAGGATGGAGCTTGATGGCTCTGCCTTCTACAAGGATCGGCTCGAATGCCTGAATCGAAAGACGGTGAAGTGTAGGCGCACGGTTCAGAAGAACAGGATGCTCTTTGATCACGTTTTCAAGAGCGTCCCAAACGTCATCCGAAACCTTCTCCACTTTCTTCTTCGCGTCTTTGATATTGGTAGCCTTCTGGGTTTCCACAAGGCGCTTCATCACAAAGGGTTTGAACAGCTCAAGTGCCATTTCACGGGGCAGACCGCACTGATAGATCTTCAGTTCAGGGCCCACAACGATAACCGAACGGCCGGAATAGTCAACACGCTTACCGAGCAGATTCTGACGGAAACGTCCCTGCTTACCGCGAAGCATTTCGGACAGCGACTTGAGAGGACGGTTGGAGGGGCCTGTTACAGGCTTACCGCGGCGTCCGTTGTCGATCAAAGCGTCAACGGCTTCCTGAAGCATACGGCGTTCATTGCGGATGATGATCTCAGGCGCAGAAAGCTCCATCAGCTTCTTCAGACGGTTGTTACGGTTGATCACACGTCTGTAAAGGTCATTGAGGTCAGAGGTGGCAAAACGGCCACCGTCTAGCTGAACCATAGGACGGATATCCGGAGGAATGATCGGGATCACGTCCATAACCATCCATTCGGGCTTGTTGCCGCTCTTGCGGAACGCTTCCACCACTTCAAGGCGCTTGATGATGCGTGTTTTCTTCTGACCGCTTGCGGTGGCAAGCTCTTCTTTCAGTTTAGCTGCGAGGTCTTCAATATCAAGCTCAACAAGAAGCTCTTTGATTGCCTCAGCACCCATGCCGACCTTAAAGTCGTTTTCGTATCTGTCCTGATAATCTCTGAATTCCTTTTCACCGAGAAGCTGATACTTCATCAAAGGTGTGTCGCCCGGATCAATTACGATATACTGAGCGTAATACAGAACCTTTTCAAGCATTCTGGGAGAAATGTCGAGAAGCAGACCCATACGGGAAGGAATGGCACGGAAGTACCAGATGTGCGAAACGGGGGATGCGAGTTCAATGTGACCCATTCTCTCTCGTCTTACCTTTTTGGTGGTAACTTCTACACCGCACTTTTCACATCTCTTGCCCTTGTAGCGGATTCTCTTGTAGCGTCCGCAGGAGCATTCCCAGTCCTTCATCGGACCAAAGATTCTTTCGCAGAAAAGACCGTCGCGTTCAGGCTTCAGGGTACGGTAGTTAATGGTCTCGGGCTTTTTCACTTCGCCGCTCGACCAGCTTCTAATCATCTCGGGAGATGCCAGACCAATTTTTATCGAATCAAAAATATTATCTTCCATTTGTCCTATCTCCTCTCTCACTCTTCGTCATCGGCGTAATCGTCACCATAGAGCGATTCGTCCGCATAGCCGTAATCATCTTCCATACCGATATCTTCGGGGTTGATATCGGGATTTTCTTCAATCGAAGAATCGAAGAAATCATCGGTCATAACCGTTTCGCCTACCTCGATGTTTTCGGAAACGTAAGGAAGATCTTCTTCCTCACCAATCTTGGCAAGCTCAATTTCATTGCCGTCCTTGTCAAGCACCTTGATGTCAAGACAGAGCGACTGCAATTCTTTCACAAGCACGCGGAAGGATTCGGGCACACCCGGTGTGGGGATGTTCTGACCCTTCACGATGGCTTCGTAGGTCTTGGTACGTCCTGTTACGTCGTCAGACTTAACAGTCAGAATTTCCTGAAGTGTATAAGCTGCGCCGTAAGCTTCAAGCGCCCAAACTTCCATTTCACCGAAACGCTGACCGCCAAACTGCGCTTTACCGCCGAGAGGCTGCTGGGTAACGAGAGAGTACGGACCGATCGAACGAGCGTGAATCTTTTCGTCAACCAGGTGGTGGAGCTTGAGGTAGTACATGATACCTACGGTTACGGGGTTATCAAAACGGTCACCGGTTCTGCCGTCGTAAAGGATCGACTTACCGTCAACGATCTTGAGGGTGCCCTCATCCACCATAGCCTTAACCCAAGCGTCATCGCGTTCAATATCCTGATATACGGGAGCATAATACTTCTTGCCCGCATCGTCTGTCTTTTCCACAAAGGAAACAGGCTCGTAAGCCACTTCGCCTTCTTCATTTGTCACAGCAACAAAGATGTTCTTGTTGGAAATGAATTCGTTGGGAAGCACGTCGCGGTACATACCGGCAAGCTTCATGCATTCGGTAATGTCTTTTTCGGTTGCGCCGTCAAACACGGGAGTCATGATCTTCCAGCCGAGTTTTCTTGCGGCAATACCAAGGTGTACTTCGAGTACCTGACCGATGTTCATACGAGAAGGTACGCCCATCGGGTTCAGTACGATATCAAGCGGTGTGCCATCCTTAAGGAACGGCATATCTTCGGGAGGAAGAATTCTCGAAACGACACCCTTGTTACCGTGACGACCCGCCATCTTGTCACCAACAGAGATCTTTCTCTTTTGCGCAACGTAAACGCGAACAACCTTGTTCACGCCGGGAGGAAGCTCGTCGCCGGCTTCTCTTGAGAAGACCTTAACGTCCACAACAATACCGCTCTGACCGTGAGGCAGACGGAAGGAAGTGTCTCTGACTTCTCTTGCTTTTTCACCGAAGATGGCACGAAGCAGTCTTTCTTCGGCGGTCAGCTCGGTTTCACCCTTAGGTGTTACCTTACCAACAAGGATATCCCCTGCTCTGACCTCAGTACCCTTGAGAACGATACCTTCGGCGTTGAGATACTTGAGCGCATCGTCACCGACGTTGGGAATTTCACGGGTGATTTCTTCCGGGCCGAGCTTGGTGTCTCTTGCTTCGTGAGAGTATTCCTCAATGTGGATCGAGGTGTACATATCTTCACGAACCAGACGCTCATTCAGAAGAACGGCGTCTTCGTAGTTATAACCTTCCCAAGTCATAAAGCCGATCAGAGCATTCTTACCGAGCGCGATTTCGCCGCCTTCGGTCGCAGGACCGTCGGCAATCACGCGGCCTGCATCAATATATTCGCCTTCATTGATGATCGGGCGCTGATTGATACAAGTACCCTGGTTGGTTCTCTTGAACTTGGTGAGACGGTATTCATCTTTTCTGCCGCTGTCGGTGCGGATGATGATTTCATCAGCCGTTACCTTTTCGGCAACGCCGGATTCACGGCATACGATCACAACGCCGGAATCAACGGCAGCTTTGTATTCCATACCTGTGCCGACGATCGGGCTGTCGCAGGTGAGAAGCGGCACTGCCTGCTTCTGCATGTTCGCACCCATGAGCGCACGGGAGTTGTCGTCGCTTTCCAGGAAAGGAATGTGAGAGGTTGCCACAGACATAACCATCTTCGGCGAAACGTCCATGTAATCGGCAAGCTCCGCTTCAACCTCAAGAATCTCGGAACGGTGACGGGCGGTTACCTTTTTGTTAACAAAGCACTTGTTTTCATCAAGGGGCTCGTTTGCCTGCGCGATAATGTAGTTGTCTTCCATATCGGCGGTCATGTATTCGATGGTATCCGAAACTCTGCCGGTTTCTTTATCGATCTTACGGTAAGGCGCTTCAATGAAGCCGTACTCGTTGATCTTGGCATAGGTCGAGAGATAGGAGATCAGACCGATGTTAGGACCTTCAGGTGTTTCGATCGGGCACATTCTTCCGTAGTGCGTATAGTGAACGTCACGCACGTCAAAAGAAGCGCGGTCACGCGAAAGACCGCCGGGACCGAGAGCCGAAAGACGGCGCTTGTGGGTCAGCTCGGCAAGGGGGTTGTTCTGGTCCATGAACTGCGACAAGGGGGACGATCCGAAGAAGTCACGGATGGCAGTTACAATGGGTCTGATATTGATGAGCGCTTCGGGAGAAACCGAGTCGGTGTCCTGAATGGTCATGCGCTCTTTTACGATCTTATCCATTCTGGAGAAGCCGATGCGAAGCTGGTTCTGCAGAAGCTCACCCACCGAACGCAGACGACGGTTACCGAGGTGGTCAATATCGTCCACAGTACCGATACCGTGGGAGAGTGTGATAAGATAGTTGATAGAAGCGAGAATGTCAGCTTTGGTGATGTGCTTGGGAGTGAGTTCCGCTACGCGGTCGCGGCAGGCCTTAAGAACCGCTTCTTTATCGTCACCGCAAGCTTCAATGATTTCTTCAAGAACCGATTTGATAACCTTTTCCTTGATGCCAACAGACTTCAGATCATAACCGAGAAGTGCTTCGGCAGGAATGGTGCCGTTCGAGAAGACTTTAACTTCTTCACCGTGCTCGGAATAAACGTATGCTTCGTTAACGCCGTTGAATTCAATGGTAGCTGCAAGCTCTGCCGAAACAGTTTCACCGTCCATTGCGAGAATTTCGCCGGTGATGGGGCTTGCGATCGGACGTGCGAGAACCAAGCCTTTGATACGGGTGGCAATCGACATCTTCTTGTTGAACTTGTAACGGCCAACGTTCGCAAGGTCATATCTCTTGGGATCAAAGAAGAGATTGTTAACCAAGGTTTCAGCCGATTCAACAAGCGGAGGCTCGCCGGGGCGGAGCTTTCTGTAAATCTCTTTGAGCGCTTCGTCTCTTGCGGTGGAGCCGTTCTTCACAGCTTCGGCATTCATACCGTCTTTTTCAACAGTTGCCTTTACCTTCGAGTCCTCACCAAAGAGCTCGTAAATCTCAGCATCGCTTCCGTTCGATTCGCTGAGTGCGCGAACAAGAACGGTCACCGGGATCTTTCTGTTTTTATCAATACGAACAGAGAATACATCATTGGCATCGGTTTCGTATTCAAGCCATGCACCTCTGTAAGGGATGACGGTGGCCATGTACACCTTTTTGCCCGATTTATCAATTGCACTGTCGTAGTACATACCGGGAGAACGTACGATCTGCGAGACCACAACACGCTCTGCACCGTTGATGATGAAGGTACCGTTGTCTGTCATAAGCGGGAAATCGCCCATGAAGATTTCCTTTTCCTTCACTTCCTGTGTTTCCTTATTATAAAGGCGCACGGTAACTCTCAAAGGAGCCGCGAAGTTCACATCGCGTTCTTTGCATTCTTCCTCGGGGTATTTGGGGCTTTTTTCATCGATGCTGTAGTCCACAAACTCGATGAACAGGTTGCCGGAATAATCCACGATCGGCGAAACGTCGCTGAGAACTTCGCGAAGTCCCTCTTCAATAAACCATCTGTACGATTTTTTCTGAACGTCAAGAAGGTTGGGAACACCGATTGCTTCGTCGATTTTGGCAAAGCTCATGCGCTGTTTTGTGCCGAGCATCACCGGCTTGACCGATAAATTTGCCATGTTCAATCCTCCATTTTTCAGCAAATAAATAGACCATATCCCAAAAAAGCCTCGTATCGTTCACAAATAATTTACAATTTGTTAATCTCACGGCATGCTGGTTACAGCCGATTTTGAAAGGCAGCTTGTAAAGATTGCAAACGACGAACAGCGTGATTCGGAATATGACCTTCCTGCTTTGCATATTTTCATCGGATTCTGTCGAAAACGCGCTTCAATCCTGTGCAAACTTCCAATCCCTTCTGACCAAAAAAGAAGATGGAAATTCACGCCAAGCGCTAAAGTGGCATTCTATCCGATTTTAAGTGTACCCTACTATAGCACAGAAGAAATTTTTTGTCAAGGTCTTTTTTAAAAATTTTTTCACTTTTTTTCAAAAAGGTATTGCTTTTTGTTCTCAAACGTGATAGTATAAATAGGTATCTGAATTTGAACCTTGAATAAGGAGGTGGACAATTTGGCAAACGAAAAGAAGGTTAAGCTTGATTCCGCCAAGAAGAGAGTGATTACTTCCAAGACCAAGAATCTCAGAAACAGAATGTTCAAGTCTGCTTTCAAGACTCTCATCAAGAAGTATGAAACCACTGTTGCAAGCGGTGACAAGGAAGCTGCTACCGTACTTTACACCATGGTCGTTAAGAAGACCGACCAGGCTGCTGCCAAAGGTATTATTCACGCGAATAATGCAGCAAGAAAGAAGAGCCGTTTCACAACCATGCTCAACGCAATGGCATAAGGCTCGTCATAACAGAACAGCAACAACCCGACAGGACAAGTCCTGTCGGGTTGTTTGCGTTATGCCCAATTCTTTCTCAATAGGTTGCCGTCAGCGTAAGGTCTTCAAGATCAAGTTCCATAAAAACAAGCCCACGCCAAGCATCCATAAATGCCCTGCTCGCCGGCTCATTTGACAAAGCCAAAGCACGAATCGATAAAAAATAACCTTGCGGCAATTCTTTTTCTATCAACACCTGTGGTGACAGAACTTTAGAAAGCCACGTATAATCACCCTCTAAAAGTGACACCACATTATCATATCCGTTTTTTGAAAAAAACACCGTAAGAACCGCCACTTGTTCCGGCAAAACGATATGTTCTTTCACACCCGCACAGCAAAGATCAATTGTCATAATCAACCACCTCAAGAGAGATACGGACAGAAGCATCCGAGCCGGACTCCGCTTCCATAATACAGCCAACCGTACCGTTTTTGATCAATTCAATCGCTTCTTTGACAGATGGTGCATCCTCCCCGAAAAGTGATTCCAAACCTCCCGACTCTTCCGCCCTGCGCAAAACAAGACTCACGGGAAAACGTAAAATGACCTTACCTTTTTTATTCTGTGTTTCATCAGAAGCAAGTATTTTAAACACCAAAACACGCTTTCCGTATTCACCGCCCAAGGCTTCCCTTACCGGCACCACAGCATCCTCGCCGTTAAAAAGAGCATCCATCGAAATGTCAAAAATAGCTGCAAGCTTTTGCAATCCATCGGGATCAGGATAGGAAAGATCGTTTTCCCACTTAGAGACAGCCTGTGAGGTCACGTTCATTTTTTCAGCAAGCCCCTCCTGTGTGATTCCCATCTTTTTGCGATAATAAGCAATATTTTGTCCAATGCTTTTTTTCATTATTGTATTTCCTTTCCATACGGTATTCGTCACAGCGCCTTTGACAAGATCATTGTAGCGCAACCAAGCACCAAAAGCCACCGACAAAAAGTTGAATTTCACTATTTTGACTCAACAGTTTGTTGTATTTCCAAAAAACTCTTTGGTATCAATCAATACCAAAGAGTCTTTTTGCGTTTTCGGTTGTTTGGTTCACAAAATCCTCGTACCCTACCCCGCGAAGCTCTGCCGCTTTCGCCGCGGTGTACTTCACGTAGCCCGAATGGTTCATCTTGCCACGCATCGGCACAGGCGAAAGATAGGGACAATCGGTCTCCACCAAAATTCTGTCAGCAGGAATGGTCGGCACCACCTCGGCAAGACGCGTAGCGTTCTTATAGGTGATCACACCCGAAAAAGAAATATACCAGCCGCGCTTGATGAGTTCTTTTGCCATTTCCGCACTGCCCGAATAGGAGTGAAGCACACCGATCACGTTGGGATGGCGTAAGATCATATCCATCGTCGCGCCGTGCGCTTCCCTGTCGTGAATGATCACGGGGAGAGAGAGCTTTTCGGCAAGTGCCATTTGTCTTTCAAAATAAAAGGCCTGCACCTCGGGTGAGGGATTGTCCTCCCAATAAAAGTCAAACCCAATCTCGCCGATGGCTTTCACCTTTGGTGATTTTGCAAGCGCTTCGATCTCGGCAATTGCCGCCTCACGGTCGGAATACTCACCACAGTTTTGCGGATGAATGCCAACCGCCGCGTAATAATTTGAAAACTTCGCCGCCGTGTCAATCGTAAAACGCGAGGTTTCGCCGTTGACCGCCGCACCGAGAATGTAATCCACCTCATCACGAAGAAGGCTTTCAATCAGATCATATCGACCGATCTCATCAAACTTATCGTCATCATAATGCGTGTGCGTATCAAAAAGTTTCATAAGACTTACCTTTATTATATCTTACTGTCTTCGAGTTTTTCAAGAAGCATCTTGAAATAATCGGGAAGCTCGCTTTCAAAAAAGAGCTCTTCCCCGCTTCTCGGATGCACAAAGCCAATCGTTTTGGCGTGCAAGCACTGACCCGAAACCAGCTTGGCATTTTGCTCTTCAAACTTACTTTTTCCACCGCCGTACACCGTGTCGCCAAACACAGGATGTCCCGTACTTGAAAGATGCACGCGAATTTGATGGGTACGCCCGGTTTCGAGCCGCAAGCGTAAATGCGTATAGCCCTGATAGCGATTAAGTACGCGCCAATGGGTCACAGCTTCCCTGCCTCCCATCACAACTGCCATCTTTTTTCTATCAACAGGGTGGCGCGCAATCGGTGCGTTGACAGTACCCTCATCCTCACGAAAGCCGCCCACGGCAAGCGCTTCGTATTCACGAAGGAAAGAATGCACGCGAATCTGCTCGGCAAGATGGTTGTGAGCAAAATCATTTTTGGCAACGATCAAAAGTCCCGAGGTATCCTTATCAATACGATGTACAATGCCCGGACGAATCACGCCGTTGATTCCGGAAAGCGAACCTTTACAATGGTAAAGTAGCGCATTCACAAGCGTGCCCGTGTAGTTGCCCGGCGCAGGATGCACCACCATGCCCTTTGGCTTGTTCACCACAAGAAGGTCACTGTCCTCATACACAATTTCAAGCGGAATGTCCTCCGCTTCAATTGCCACATCCACAGGCTCGGGAATGTTGATTTCCACCTTGTCACCAACGCGCAAAGCGTAGCTTTTTGAAACCTTTTCGCCATTGACCGTGATGCTTTGATTTTCGATATATTTTTGAATAGCGGAGCGTGTTAAATCTTCACGCTCCGCCACAAATCTATCAATGCGTTTTCCGATATCCTCGGATGTCGGTATGTGTAACATGATAACTCCGATTCTTTTGTGTTTACTCGTCCTTTGCTGCATCGGCTTCTTCACCGTCAAGCAGCGCAAGCTCACGAAGATCGTCTTCATCCTCGCTGATGGCATCAAGCTCCACAAGCTCGTCTCGTTCAGAAGACTTTTTGTTGGTGCGGTATTCTTTCACAAGATCCATGATCAGGCACAGCACCACAAGAGCGGCTCCCACGCAAACAGCCACGTCTGCCACGTTAAAGACCCACTTCCAAAACGAGAACAAATGGAAATCAAAAAAGTCTGTGACAACGTACTGTCCCGCCGCGTTCTGATTGAAAAGACGCTCGTACATATTGCCGATACCGCCGCCCATGATCATCGCCATCGAAATGCCGAACAAACGGTTAATCGATTTGCGGTACTTCACAAGATAAACGGCAATGGCAATGATTGCCACCGTCGAAAAGATCATAAAGACCCAACGGTTGCTCGCAAAGCTGCCCATGGCAGCCCCGGGATTTTCCACATAACGGAAGCGAAACACCCCGGGAATGATGTTAATCACGTCTCCGCTCATGAGGACCTCGCTTCCCTTCACCAAAAACTTGGTGAAAAGGTCGGCAAAGACCACAAGCAGAGCCACGCCAAAATACAAAATCAGATTCATTAGATATTCTTCTTGCAGCGGCGGCAAATTCTGCCTTCGCCGTCTTCCACAATGTCAGTCGTGTACATCCAGCAGCGGTCGCACTTTTCGCCGTCTGCGTTTTCCACAAGAACAGCAAGTGTCTTGTCTTCGTTCACAAATGCGCCTTCAGCCACATCAGCATCGCTGATTGCCACCTGCGATACAATGCAGATGGTAGCAAGCTCATCTTTGAATTCATCAAGAAGCGCCTTGTTTTCGCCGGTGGCAAAGATGGTGATCTTCGCGTCAAGCGACTTACCGATCTTCTTTTCGGCACGGGCAATTTCAAGGGCTTTCATGATGTCATCACGCAGAACAAAGAGCTTGTTGTACTTTTCTTCATCCGCAAATGCCACATCCTGTACGGTAGGCATATCGTTGAGAAGCACGTGTTCTTTGTTTTCGGATGCCGAGTGAGGCATGATCTTCCAGATTTCGTTTGCGGTATAGGAAAGGATCGGCGCGATGATGCGTGTAAGCGAGGAAAGAATGGTGTAAAGTGCGGTCTGTGCGCTTCTTCTTGCAAAAGAATCCTTCTTTTCCACATAAACGCGGTCCTTGGTGATGTCGATATACAGCTTCGACATATCGGTGGTACAGAAATTCACCACAGCCTGTGTCACAAGATGGAAGTCATAGTTTGCATACGCCTTTTCAGCATCCGCCACAAGACGGTTGAGGCGAGAAAGCGCCCACTTGTCAAGCGCGAGCATATCTTCGTATGCTACCATATCGGTATCGGGATTGAAGTCAGTACCGTTGTCACCGATGTTTGCAAGGATGATTCTTGCGGTGTTACGGATCTTGCGGTATGCTTCGGAAAGCTGTGCAAAGATCGCATCCGAAACACGAACGTCCACGCGGTAGTCGCTCGATGCCACCCACAGACGCACAAGGTCTGCGCCGTACTTCTTGATCATGTCTTCAGGGTAAATGCTGTTACCGAGAGACTTGTGCATTGCCTTACCTTCGCCGTCAACCACCCAACCGTGTGTCAGAACAGCCTTGTAAGGCGCACCTTCGCCCTTTGCACCCACAGCGGTGAGAAGCGAGGACTGGAACCAACCTCTGTATTGGTCGCCGCCTTCAAGATAAAGGTCAGCAGGCCATCTTTGACCGTTTTCATCCTTGAGTACCACAAAGTGTGTGGAGCCCGAGTCAAACCAACCGTCAAGTGTGTCGGTTTCCTTGAAGAAGTGTGTGCCACCGCAGTGCGGGCAAACAAAGCCCTCGGGGGCAAATTCGGTCACATCCTTGAGATACCAGGCATTGCTTCCCTCTTTGGCAAAGATGTCAGAAATACGGGAAATGGTTTCCTCGGTGCAGATCGGCTTTTTGCAGTCTTCGCAGTAGAACACAGGAATCGGCAGACCCCAATGGCGTTGACGGGAAATACACCAGTCGGCTCTTTCTTTGATCATCTGGGTCATGCGGTCGCCACCCCATGCAGGATTCCAAGTCACATCCTCGCAAGCCTTCACAGCCGCATCCTTGAATGCGTCAACCGAGCAGAACCACTGAGGTGTTGCACGGAAGATGATCGGCTGCTTACAACGCCAGCAGTGCGGATAGGAGTGCGTGAATTCTTCAGACGCAAAGAGCGCGCCTGTTTCTTTCATATCGGCAAGAATTGCCTTGTTGGATTCCTCATAGTAAAGACCTGCAAACTTGCCGGCATCGGCAGTCTGATAACCCTTGTCATCAACAGGAACAATAATATCCATGTTGTAACGGCGGCAGGTCTGATAGTCGTCGGCACCGAAACCGGGCGCTGTGTGAACGCAGCCTGTACCCGAATCCATGGTGACGTATTCCGCGTTCACGATGAGACTTTCTCTGTCAAGGAACGGATGCTGTGCGGTCATGTATTCAAAGAACGAGCCGGGCATGGTAGCTTCTACGGTATAGTTTTCAATGCCGCCCGCCTTCATGGTCTTTTCAATCAAAGCTTCGGCAATGATATAACGCTCGCCGTTTTCAGCCTTCACAACAGCATAGCTGTCACGGGGATGAAGCGCAATCGCAAGATTGCCGGGGAGAGTCCATGTGGTGGTGGTCCAGATGATAAAGTAAGTATTGGCAAAATCACCAAGCTTACCGGCATCATTTTTAACGGCAAACTTCACGTAAATCGAGGTACAAGCATCATCCTTGTATTCGATTTCCGCTTCGGCAAGCGCGGTTTCGTCATGGTTACACCAATACACAGGCTTAAGACCCTTGTAGATATAACCCTTTTCAAACATCTTGCCAAATACCTTAACCTCTTCTGCCTCAAATTCGGGAGCCATGGTGGTATAAGGCTTTTTCCAATCGGCAATCACACCAAGACGGCGGAAGGATGCCATCTGAATGTCAATATAGTTCTGTGCAAACTTTTCGCACTGCGAACGGAATTCAGCAATCGACATCTTCTTTCTGTCAAGCTTGTTTTTCTTAATGATCGCGCTTTCGATCGGCATACCGTGGTTATCCCAACCGGGGGTAAACGGCACAGAGTAGCCTGTCATCATTTTGTTTTTGTTGATAATATCCTTGAGGATCTTGTTCATGGCAGTACCCATGTGGATGTTGCCGTTCGAAAAAGGAGGTCCGTCGTGCAGAATAAAGAGCGGCTTGCCCTCGTTCTTTGCACAAATCTTTTCGTAAAGGTCCATGCCTTCCCATTCTTTGAGCATTTCAGGCTCTCTCTGGGGCAGACCTGCGCGCATTGCAAATGCCGTTTTCGGCAGATTCAGTGAGCTTGTGTAATCTTTAGCCATGTTGGTATAACCTAACTTTCCTAAAAAATAATATGTCATTCTTCCGCATTTGGCGGATTCAGAAATATAATAACAAAATTCAATCCAAAAACGAGTTTTTTCTCGCGAAAAAAGGTTTCGTAAAAAACCAAAACATTCCGACCCCCTGTTTTTCACACAGCAAACAGGGTGTCGGAGTCTGTATCATAAAAATTTACGCGTCCAATTCCTCTTCGTCGGCAATTTTATCAAGAAGAGTGCTGATTTCCTTATCAAGCTCGGCCTCTTCTTCTGCCTCGGCACGGGTACGTCTTTCAAAATCACCGCGCAAACGGAACAGCACGGCGCGTGTGGCATCCGTGGTTGTCATATCCCAATCGCCTTCTTCGAGCGACTTGGTCATGCGCTCCAAGCTTTGAACGTGTTCCTGATATTCCGAAAAAATTCGCATCTTAAACTCAGAGACCTGTGTACGCAGAATCATCAAGCGCTCACGCTCTTGGCAAATCTTTTCGTGGAATTCGGCAAGAATCTCATCGCACGCCTGTCTTGCCGATTTTTCCATCTTTTCTCCGCGCTCTTTGGCGTTATCGAGCACCAATGATGCGGCATTTTGCGAATGAATCAACGCACGGTGAATGGCATCCTCGTTGTCACGCAGACGTTTGAGTTCTTCTTTTAATTCAGCATTCTGTTCGTTCAGTGCAGCATACGCGCGATAAAGCTCGGTGTACTGTTCGAGCATTGCCGAAATATAGGCATCCACTTCACTTTTGGCATATCCGCGAAGCGAAACCGTAAAGCTTTTGTTTTTGATCTGTGCGGGAGAAATCATAGTAACATCCGTTCCTTTTTCAGTCATTGCCCTGCGTGAGCAGAGCCGCTATTACACCCAAACCTCAAGCAAAGTTTGCAAAAGGATCGCGGTGATCATGGCAAATGTCAGGGAAAAATCAATCGGAATGCTCCTCATTTTTTCGGAGCGCTGGAGCAATGCGCGAAACGGCATCAACACAGGCTCGGTCAAGCCGACCAAAACGAACATAAATCCGCTTTCCTCCTCTTGCATAAACCACGAAAGAATGGCACGCAAAAAAAGCATGATCTCAATGACCCACAAAAGATAATACGCCGTGTATGCCGCAACATACAAAATCTGATCCATTACTGAAAACACCTCACCGTGAAAAAAGCAAAGCGTCTTTGCGCTTTATGTAGATCAGAAGCCCGCATAGGGCGAGTTGTTATTGTTGTGCGACGCGTCTTCCGCCTTTGCAGTACCCTTGGCTCCCGCAAACATCTTCGAATCGTTCGAAACATCCACGCTGGCCGGCGTGACGATATAAATATTGCCGGAAATATTCTTCAACTGACCTTTTACCGAATAGGCAACACCCGAGAAAAAGTCAATGATTCTCTTCACTGCATCTTTGGATGCGGCATCGAGATTGAGAACAACAGGACCGCCTGCGATCAAGTGATCGGCAACTTCCATTACGTTGCCGTCAAAAGCGGAGAGCTTTGCAATTTTAAGTTCAAGCGAATGTGCGCTGCCTGCTTTGCCCTTCTTTTCCTCAACCATGTTGGCGGTTGCTTCTTCGTCAAAACCTTCTTCAGAAGCATCTGCCGCTTCAGCATCGGTTACGTCATCTACTTCTTCTCCGAGCAACTTTTGATACATATTTTTCAGAAATGCCATGGTATTATCCTCACTTTTCGATTGTTTTGTGCAAGGCTGAGGAAGCTTGTTCCTCTTTTTGGGGGTAAATTCTCTTGCCGAACAGCGCGCTTCCCACGCGCACAACAGTCGCACCGCAAACAAGGGCCTCCTTGTATGTATCCGACATTCCCATCGACAAGACATACCTATCTATATTATGCAATTTTTTTTGCAAAATGTCAACAAGAATTTGATATGTTTGTTGAAAATAATTCACAGTTTCTTCTTTTGTGGCGTCTACAGGCGGGATCGCCATCAAACCCACCGTGCGAATATGCGGATATGCCGCCAAAATATCCAAAAAAGCCGAAAGCTCCTCGGGGTAGATGCCTCCCTTGGATTCTTCCCTGCCAACATTCACTTCCACCAAAACATCCATCACAATGCCATGCTTTTCCGCCTGGCGGTTGATCTCGCGGGCAAGCTTTTCGCTGTCCACCGAGTGAATGAGCGACACTTTATCGATGATGTACTTGACTTTGTTTGTCTGCAAACGACCGATAAAATGAATCTCAAGACCGTCTTTGTGGAGAGCGTCGTATTTTTCAAGAAGTTCCTGTACGCGGTTTTCACCGATACAGGTAAGTCCCAAGTGATCAATGGCGTAATTGATCACTTCCACGGGTACTGTCTTAGTCGCGGCAAGAAGCTTTGCCTTGCCCTTGCCGTACTCTTTCACCTCGCTCATGATGCGCGGCAGATTTTCCGACAGGATATCAAGACGCTCCTTGTATGATTTTTCCGTCATACAGATCCTCTCCTTTGATGATAATATTGTCGTTATCGGAAAGCAGTTTGAAAAGACCGCTCTTGTCTTTCGGAGACGGATCGGCAATCATCATGCTGTCCTTGCGGTAAACCACCGAAATCTCGCGGAACTGCACCACAAACCCTTTCAATATAAACACACCGTGTACACCTTTATACACTGTGTAAGCACTTGTGGGAATCTTAAAGCCCTCATGTGTTTCCACCGTCAGCGTCATACTTGTAATACGCTTCATGGCAAGCGATTCGGTAAGCGCGAGCGAAGAAAAGATAAGCGCCGTTCTGCTCTCATCGTCCTGACGGATCGTTTTTTCAAGTGTCAGACTCAAATTCCCGTCCTCCACCGCCACGCTGTACTGTCTGCCAAGAACAAACGAGGCAGCAAAGTCATTATCCACAAAAGCGATGGCATACACCTTGTGGGAGGTAATCATTTTACCGGCACCAGAAGGCGTAACGCTTCTTTCTTCGTCAAACAAAGCTGCGAGCGCTTCGTAATCAAGGCCTTTTACGTTTTCCGCCGAAGCCACCGCTTCGTAGCCGTCCACCGAGTGAGCAAACCAGCCCGATTCTTCTGCTGTTATGATCCGTGTCGGCTCACCGAGATTTTTTTCCATGGTCTTCACTGCCTGTGTCAAATCGGCAAGTGCCTTGGAAAGATCAGCAAGACCGTTCAGTTTTTCGCGTGCCAGCATCAGTGCGGCAAGCGTATCCTTTTGTCGGTTGGCTTTTTCCACGTTTCCGTTGCGAATGGCTTCTTCAATCGCAAGCGATACACCTGCAATGCGAAGCTCGATCGTTTCGCTCACTTTTTCGGGGCGCGCATCGTTGACCGATTCCAAAATCGAAATCGCCTGCTTGGCGCGCGTCAAGGTCGCAAGACTTTCGTCATTCACACCGTCGGGATAGGTCGCCATCAACGGCATTCCGTTTTTCACTCTTTCTCCATCCGCAACATAGTAAACATTTTTACTGCTTGCATTGCCGATTGTCTTTTCTTCGCGCACAAGGAACGCATCAAACGAAACCGTCTCTCCGAGTGTACCCACCCGTGCTGACATTGTTTCAAGCGAGGAGGTAAAGCCCTTCGAAAAATGATAGCCCACGTCAAGCAACAAAATCGCGCAGACAAGAATCACCGCAACCGTGGAATAGGTACGGCGCGAAAAGCGTTTTAAGAACACCTTCAGTTTCTCAATTGCCTCAATCAGCCACCCAAGCAGCTTTGCCAAAAGTTTACGCATGACTTTCTCCCCTTTCTGTTTTATTTCGTCCAAAGCTTGCCGTCAAGAATCAGCGCAAGCGCTTCATCCACAGCCGTGTTTGCCATGTCGATCTTCACCGCATGGCTGTTTCTCTCCCACCAGGTCAGTTGTCTTTTTGCATAGTTACGGGAGGCTTGCTTGATCTTATCAAGTGCTTCTGCAAGGGTAGCTTGCCCCGCAAAATAGCCGTTTAATTCCTTGTATCCGATCGCCTGCCCCGCCGTTGTCGCAAGATCAAGCGCAAGATGCTTCACCTCGTCAAGAAGCCCCGCTTCAAGCATCAGATCCACGCGCCTGTCAATTCTTTGATAAAGCGCCTCGCGGTCAGACGAGGTCAGCACATAGATTTCCGCACCCTCTTTGAGTGTGCCGCGCGTGTTTTCTTTGTCCCACTCGGTCTTGGTCTTGCCCGAAACAAGATAGATTTCAAGCGCGCGGATCACGCGCTTTCTGTTATTCGGGTGAATGGTAGCCGCCGCTTCGGGATCAACTTTCATAAGGGCTGCGTGGTTTTCCTCTGCCGATTTTGCCCACAGCTCAGTCCTGAGCGCTTCATCCGCTTCGGGAGAGCTGTACGCGCCCTCGTATAAAACGCTTTCAAGATATAAACCCGTGCCGCCGCAAAAGATCGGCGTTTTCCCTCTTGCCAAAATGTCGGCAAGGATAAGCGATGCCTCTTTGGCATAATCGGCGCAGGAATAGTTGTCAGCGGGATCTGCCACATCGATCATGTGATGCGGCACCTCAGCCATTTCTTCTTTGGTCGGCTTTGCCGTGCCAATATCCATGCCGCGGTAGATCTGCATCGAATCGCAGGAAATGATCTCCCCGTTCAGTTTTTTCGCCAAAGCAATCGACAGCGCCGTCTTGCCCACCGCCGTGGGACCTGCAATGGCAATGATTCGTTGTTTGTTTGTCATCATTTTACTCAATAAACATGGCATCGCCAAAGCTGAAAAATCTGTATCTTTCTTTGATCGCTTCGGCATATACATTCATCATAAACTCACGCGAAGAAAGCGCCGAAACCAGCATCAAAAGTGTGGATTCGGGCAGATGGAAATTGGTAATCAGCGCATCCACCGCCTTAAAGCGATAGCCGGGGTAGATAAAAATACCCGTGTCGTCATGCATGGCATGAACCATACCGTCATCACTCGATGCCGATTCGAGCACACGGCAGGAGGTCGTTCCCACCGCAATCACCCTGCCCCCACGGGCGTGAGTGGCATTGATGCGCTCTGCGGCATCCTCGGTGACTTGAAAATACTCGGTGTGCATGATATGCTCGTTGATGTTGTCCACCTTTACGGGTCGGAACGTGCCAAGACCCACATGGAGCATCACAGGCACGATGTCAACGCCCTTTTGGCGGATTTGATCCATCAGCTCAGGCGTAAAGTGAAGCCCCGCCGTGGGTGCTGCGGCAGAGCCGCGCTCGTTGGCATATACCGTTTGGTAGCGATCTTTATTGGCAAGGGGTGCTGTGATGTAAGGCGGCAGAGGCATTTTGCCGATGCGGTCAAGCATGGTGTAAATATCGCCCTTGGTGTGGTCGTAATCAAAGCGCAAAATGCGGTTGCCCTCTTCCACAATGTCGATCACCGTCGCGGTGAGAAGTCCGTCACCAAAGGAAAATTCCGCACCAATCTTCGCTTTCTTGCCGGGGCGCGTCAAGGCTTCCCATTCGTCAAGCCCTCTTTGGCGCAAAAGCACCACTTCAAGAGCAGCACCTGTATCCTTTTTCACGCCGTGCAGGCGCGCTGGGATCACCTTGGAATCGTTGATCACAAGCGTGTCACCCGGCTTTACGTAATCGATAATATCCCGAAAGATTTTATGTTCAAGAGCCTTCGTTTCTCTGTGTACCACAAGAAGACGCGAAGCATCGCGCGGTTCCATCGGCTCTTGCGCGATCAGCTCCTCGGGCAGATCGTAGTAAAAATCTTTGGTTGTCAGGTTTGTTTCTTTTTTGCTATTGATAATCATAAAATCAAATCCCCTGCATTTGGGCATAGAACCACAGTATATAGTCCTATTTTACCACAGATTCTGAAATTTGCAAGTTCTTTTCGCTGAAAACTTGATGAAGAAAAAAGTTTTTTGCCCCTCTTGACAAAATTTCCCTACCGTGGTATCCTGTATTTGCGGACAATCATATCCGCTTGGGGAGGCACCCATCACAAAAAACAGCAAAAAACAAGGTCGGCATACCACAGCCGGCAACAATCGAATCGAAAGGGGATGACACCCATTGCCAAAAACAGTACACGTTGTCGATGAAGCCGGCAACCGGTATGAAGCGACCTACCTAAAACGAGCCCAAGGGCTTGTCAAAAAAGGACGGGCACGCTTCATAGACGAAAACACCATCTGTCTTGTGTGTCCGCCGAATCAAAATGATTTATTTTCGGAGGATATAAACATGGAAAACACCATGAAACATACAGACACCACCATTGAAACCACAGCACAGACCGTTGAGGAAAACAAAATTCTTTTGCCCGAAACCGATGACCCCGAGTGCATCCGTTTCACCAACGCGCACAATATCAACTACTGTCTCAAAAAGATTGACGAAATTAAGCAAGAAACCGAATCGATCGAATCGGTTGTCAAATCCATTGCCTCAATTGAATCCCTTGCCTGCCCTTCAGGCGGTACAGCCGAGGGACAAGCAAAAGCCATTCTTGAGGTTTTCCGCTTGCGCGAAGAAACCAATCAGAAGAAGATTGACTTCTACCGCGATATGATCGAGCGCTTTCTCCCTGCCAAGAAAGACCCCAAGCTTGAGCAGGAACGCCGTCAGCAGTATCTCAAATGGCTCAAAGACATCTTTGAAGATGGCGATTGGGAGCTTGACACGGACGATCTCATCAAACTCTATAAAGAATTCGAGTAATTCTAAAAGCCTTGCCGAATCGGCAAGGCTTTCTTTTTGTGTCAGAATCACATTTATTGTGTCATCCTGAGCGGAGAAAACATCCCGGTGGGATGTTTCGCAGTCGAAACGCCTAAGCGTTTTGGGGATCTACGACATTTAGAGTTGTCATGCGCCCGAGATCCCGCTTCGTGCCACGCACTCGCGCTTTGGCGACAAGTCGCCAAAGTTCGACTCTGCCGCACTCGCATAGCGAGTGCATGCGCCGCTCAGGATGACACGGGCACACCAACAAAAGAATCCCACGAACCAATTGATTCGTGGGATTGTTTCTTTTAATTCAATTTCATCTTTCCCGAAGCGTCAAGCAGTTTGATGAAGAGACCGCCCTGCACGGTGCGGTGACGGAAGCCGATCTGACGGGAGGAAACGGTATCATACCAGTCAGTCATGGGGCAACGGCTGCGGGAGAAGTTGTAGTTATCCCACAGAGGATTCACCATCTCTTCAAAGTAATCTCTGTCGTTAACAAGCGTTGCGCACCAAACGAGCCAGTCGCTCTTGGTGTAGTCAGCGCGGTTGTCGAGCGGCAGACCGTACTTGTTGATATGCTTCTTGTAGGATGCCGTCTCGGACGCGATCACGCGCTTATCCATAATGCCTGTGCCAAAGAGCACGTCCCAAACAATGTTGTATTTCATCGAGAAGGAGCCTTCGCGGTCAAAGGCAAGACGGTAAGAGCCGTCACCGTTCGATGCGCGCTCTGCCCAATCAGCCGCCATATCTTTCGCTTCTGCCATGTAGTAAGCGTATTTTTCTTCGTTACCCATCATGCGGTAGATAATACCAAGTCCTGCAATACCCATGATTGCCTTGAGTGAGAGGTTGCAGTTGTGCGCAAGGTGACCGGCAAAATCGTCGGTGCAGAGCTGATGTTCGGGGTCTCTGCCGTGCTTTTCAAGGTATTTCACCCACGCTTCTAAAAGATCGAGATTGTCTTTCGCATAGGAAACGTCGCCCGATGCAATCGCCTCGGTAGCAGCCATCACGAGCATATTGCCGCATTCTTCCACAGGCATCTGACCGTCGATGTGGTTACCTGCATACACCTGACCGTTCACGTGAGGATACTGCCCTGCATCGTGCGGTGCAAAATCATATTTCAAAGTCTTTGCCCATTCGTCACTGCGCGAATACTTCATGATCGGGCGCATCATACCGCGAACAAGCTCGGGATTGTAAAGCAAGAACATCGGAATCGAAGGATACGAAACGTCAACCGTTGCGGCACATCCGTTCGAATGGCATTCTTTTGAGATATACAGAATCGAGCCGTCCTCGTCAAGCACCAATTTGTGCGCGGCAAGCACCTGGCGGTAAGCAAGCTGCAAAAGCTCGGCGTACTTTTCCCCGCCCGCCTTGGTGGCATCGATAAAAAGTCTGTCGGAGAAGGCGCGAGCCTTCATGTAGCAGAAATCATAGTCGGCAAACGCCTTGCTGATTTCGTCTAAGAGGTTTGCACCGTCTTTGTTCCAGTACGTCTTCAAACGCTTGCCGAAGTAGATCATGCTTTCGATATCATCGTAAGCAAAGGTAAAAAGCGCACCGCCGTCAGGCGTTACGTTATTCTCGGCAAACACAAAGGTCATTTCCTTGTTGTCGCCATGCGGGTATTCTCTGTCATGATGCTCTTTTTCGAACGGCACTTCTTCGGCATACGCGCCAACCTTAGCAGCCTCGCCGTTTGTGGAAAGATAGAAATAACCCCAGTCGATACGGATATCGTCACCGCGCTTTTCAAGCACAGGCTGGCTGACAGAGCCAATCTTCGCTGTCTGAACATCATCCTGCTCGATCATTTCAATATCCACACCGTCAGTACCGCGCCAGTTCAAGCAGATCTGCTCTGAAACCGCAATGTTGGCAATCACGTCGTGTGGCTTTTTGTCGATGGATTTGTAGGTCAGCTTCAGGTAGCTTATTGGTCTTGTGAGATAATAATAATCGTCAAGGAACAAAGGCGTGGTAAAGAGGGCTGTGAGCTCAATACCACCGCCCACAAAGCGGTACTCGGTGGACATTGCCGTTACATCAAGATAGGTCTGCTTCATTGCAGGCGCCTCTCCCGTACCCATAAAGCGGTAGGTTACGCCGTCGATCATCACAACGCCGCGCAGGGTGTTGGGCTTGCCGGTCCAGTGAACAGGCGCATTGTCGGTGAGTTTATCGGCGGCTGACCAAACCGAAAAATAAGGGTCAACCGTAATGAGCGGAACGCTCGGGGGTCTCATTCTCATGATACACTCCAAATCTTCCGAAAAGTCGGATAGGTAAATTCGGCAGTTACTGCTTGCCGTCAGCATAATTTTCCTTTTGCATTATAGCACAGTTTCACTGAATATGCAAGGCAAAAAAACGATTTTGCCAAAAATATTTTAAGTTTTTTCAACTTTACAAAAAATAATCCTTATTTTTTTGTCAATTTTTTAAAAAACAGCAAAGAAAACAATCTGACAACCAACCGTTCTTCATGTATATTTTCCCATAACGCTCCCATACTAAAAGAAAAAAAGGAGCGCGTATGGAAGAAGCAAGTCATCATTCAAATACCCTCGGCGTGCTGTCGCGCTTTTTATCTTTTGTGTCTGCCTGTATGACACCGCTTCTCCCCACCCTTCTCGGCAGCGGCATGGTGCGTATCCTCACCACACTTCTGGTTTTCAGCGGATTGCTCCCCACAAGCTCCACCACCTATTTGCTCCTCTCTTTAATCGGCAACGCCTTTTTCTTTTTTCTCCCCATTATGCTTGCGGCATCGGTTGCCAAACGTGTGGGGGTAAATCCCATGCTTGCCATGTTAATCGGCTGTGTGCTCCTCCATCCCGATCTTGAAGCACTCTTCCTCATTGAAGATTTGCACTTTTTTCATCTGCCGGTCATGCCCGCCGTTTACCCGTCAAGTGTGCTTCCGATCCTTCTCATTGTTCCCTTGATGAAGTATATCGAGGAGATTGCCGAAAAGCTCTCCCCGCACCTTGTTCGCTTTTTCTTCAAGCCATTTCTCGTCATTCTCCTCACTGCTCCTTTGGCACTCGTTGTCATCGGACCGATCGCCACACTCCTCGGCGATCTTTTGGCCAATCTTATCAATATCCTTTACACTCGCGCGCACGCCTTGACGGTAGCCCTTCTTGCCGCCGCCATGCCGTTTCTCGTTTTTTCCGGCTTTCACTATTCACTTTTGCCGCTTGCCTCTATCAGCTTTGCTTCCCTCGGCTATGATCCTTTGATCAGCGTTTCCATGTTTTGCTCCACCCTCTCGCTTGCAGGCACCGCCTTTGCCATTGCTGTTCGAGCCCAAGGCAAAGACACCCGTCAGCTTGCCCTCGGCTCGGCACTTTCAGCTTCTCTTGCGGGAGTGAGCGAGCCTGCCCTTTACGGCATTCTTTTTAAGTATAAGCTACCCATCAAAGCAAGCTGTATCGCCTCAGGCGTTGCGGGCTTTTTGGCAGGCAGCTTGAACACCGTGGTTTATACGGCAGGAAGCGTTCCCTCTCTTTTCACGCTGATCAACATGGTAAAAGCAGACTCATTAAGCAACTTAAAATCAGGGCTCATCACCCTGTCTGCCACACTGCTTCTCTCGTTTTCCTTAACCTTAATCCTCTACCACAATCCCAAAGGAGTTATTATGAAAGAGTTTGATAAAAATCCCGAAGCCACCCCTGCCGCCACCACAGTGAAAAATCTGACCCTGGCAAGCCCCCTGACAGGACAAGTTATCCCCTTAAAAGAGGTCAAAGACGAAACCTTTGCCCTCGGCTATCTCGGAGAGGGGTGTGCCGTCAAGCCGAGCGACGGTCACGTCTATTCCCCGGTAAACGGCAAAATTGTCAGTCTGTTTGACACCCGCCATGCCATCACCATCCTGTCGGACGATGGCATGGAAATTCTCATCCACGTCGGCAGAGATACCGTTTCGCTTCGCGGCAGATATTTCTCTGCCTTTTGCCAAAACGGTGAAACAGTCAAAACAGGCGATCTGCTTCTTTCTTTCGACCTTGACGCCATCGAAAAAGAAGGCTTTGACACCACCACCCCAATTGTGATCACCAACAACTCCCTTTACCATGCCATAGAAACCATCCCAAGCGACACTGTCACCGCCGGTGATCCCCTTCTTTCCGCAGAGGACGACGTCAAGCATTTGGGATAAGTAAAAAAGGGATGCCAAGGGGTGCCTTCCATAAAGCAGGTTTTAATCTCCCTGCGAGATCCGAACGGCGTTGCCGTTCGCCCTTCGGGTTTCGACTGCGTCCGCCCGTGTCATTCCGAGCGAAGCGGAGCGGAGTCGAACTGCGAAGCAGCACCGAGCAAAGCGAAGGTAGAATCTCGGGCGGACTCCGCTCAAGATGACACGCAGGGGGCAACACCTTCCGAAAAAATAACAAAAGGAGTACGAGCAATTTGTTCGTACTCCTTTTCACACGCCTTGCCGGCAAGGTATAGTGTGTTACACCTTTTAGGTGTACTGTCGGGCGGTAATGAGCCTCCCTTGTGTAAAGGGAGGTGGCTTGCGAAGCAAGACGGAGGGATTGTAAAAAGAAAAATTTTACCGAAAAACAATCCCTCAGTCACCTTCGGTGACAGCTCCCTTTACACAAGGGAGCCTTTCTTTGTGTTCATCTATGACCTGTCAATTTTCCTGACAAGCACTGCTTTTGCGGACACAAAAGCAAAAATGATTTCTCTATTTATCAAGAAAATTTTCCAAGTCACAAAACAAAGCATTATATTTCACAGATAAATTGTCTTCTGCATCTTTCCGCAATAGCTGTTGTATGGCATTGTACAGTTTATTTGCAAAAAACTCTATGTTATCCATCTGCACTTTTGAATACTTTTCGGAACGAATGTCAATTCCAATTAAAGGAGTGTATTCCGGAAAATACGTACACATTAGCACCTTCCGTAAGTATTCCTTTGACAAGTCCAGATTTTTTTGATAGTTATCGTTTTCAAATGGAGTCTCGCAAAAATATATAGCCATTCTGTAATTCGCACAACTGCGAATTTCCTCATCTTGTGAAATATCCAAAATACGAGTAGCACATTCGAATATTTTTTCATTTATTTCTCGATGTTGATTTTCATTTTCTATATTATCATGGAGATTTTCAAGAAGTGAAAGCTGTATTTTCATTACTCGATCATCATTCATAATATCAATTGCATCTATTAAAAAATCCTCATATTCTTTTCTAAGGGCAGAAAAATTGCCATGTGTTTTTTGAGAATATTTCTCAGACAGATAGTTGATACGTTTCTCCTTTGAAGTGCTATCAAAACCGCATAATATATCCATCGAAACATGAAAAATCGAACATATTTTAGCAACCGTTGCAATGTCGGGTGCTGCGATATTATTTTCATATCTTGAGACCATTTGCGGAGATATATACAGCAAATCCGCAAGCTCACTCTGTGTCATTTTAAATTCTTTTCTAAAGAGCTTTATGTTTTTTCCTATCGTTTCATAGATCATAACTGCACCGCCTTTCTTTGATAAAAGTATACCACAAAACATTCTTCAAGTCTACATACTACCACGCAAATTCATTTGCATAAGACTTGAAATAACCATAAAACAACGCCGAAAGCTATTAAGTAAAATGTCTTTCGGCGTTATTGCTATTCACTTTATAGAATTGCTCTACGGCAGGTACGCCAAACGCATCCCTTTTGTTTATTTTTAGCTTTATGGGTCTAATACAAATCGGTTGCGAGTTGCGTTCTGATGTCGAATTCACCTTCATAATCGGTTGCCCAAGCAACACCGAACATGACCTTATCAACGGGTGTTCGGCGAACATACTCCATTCCACAACGAATCTGATTTGTAACAAATTCAGGAATTTCGTCTCCTGCTCCTATGGTCACAACAACATTTTCCTTGACAAACTCCGAACACAAGTATCGCTCTCCCGAAGATCCCCGATTGGGAATCTTAGGATCGCAGAGAGAAACAACGCAACGAATTGTCTGCCAATCTTTTTTTGAAATGACAATTCGATAACTTCCCGCAAGCACTCGCTCACGCAAAGACCGAATTTTTTGATTGCAATACGGTTCATATTCATAATCGGAACGAATATCGTCTATGTAGATTTGAATCTCACCCAACGGTGTCATAAGCTCTTTTCCCATATAATCAAACTCCTTTATAAACTAATTCTTCAAAAGGCTCTTCCTTTCGTTAATCCTATTATAGCACAAAAGGCAGAGAGTTGCAACGTCTCTCTGCCCCTTTTTTAACGTTTCCGCAAAAGATCACTCACGGTGACAAACTCATAGCCTTCTTCCAAAAGGCGCGGGATCACGCGGCGAAGCGCCTCGGGTGTGTGCGACTGCCCCACCACGTAATCGTGGCAAAGAATGATACTGCCATCCTTCACGTCTTTCATAATCGCCTTTTCAATGCGATCAGCCGAAAGCCCGCGCCAATCCTCGGTATCCACCGACCAAAGCACCATCTGATACCCTTGCTCTTTGGCAACCGTTTTGATCACACCCTCACGAAATCCCTCGGGTGGACGAAAAAGAATCGGCGAAACACCCGTGATCGATTCAATCACCGCCTTGGTTTTTTCAAGCTCAAAAGAAAAGCTTTCGGCATTCTGCTCTTTGAGTTTGGGATGAGAATAGGTGTGGTTACCGATCTCATGCCCCTCCTCTGATGTTTGTTTGACCAAAGACGGATGCTCCTCTGCATTCTGTCCCACCACAAAAAAAGTGCCTTTGATCTTGTATTCGTTCAGAATCGAAAGAATCTCGGCGGTATAAACCGCGTGCGGTCCGTCATCAAAAGTCAAAGCGATCTTTTTGGGCGGCACTTCAGAAAAAACCGGAAGTCCTATGCTGACAATAAACAGCGCTGCCAAAACCAAACAAAAGACCCGTCTCATGCGAAGAGCTCCTCAATACATCCAATGCGGTAGCCTTCTTTTTCAATCTCGGTCAAAAGCCTGTCCATAATTTCGGCGTTGGTTGCAGAGGTAGGGTGTAACAGCATCACCTCACCGCAGTGTAAATGCGAAAGAATCTTGTCAAGCGCGCGATTGGGATCGGGTTGTTTGGCATTATCCCAATCGGCATAGGCAAATGACCAAAGAAGCGTTTTGTAGCCAAGCTGATCAGCAAAGGCAAGATTCTCCTCCGAAAACCGTCCCTGCGGCGGGCGGTAGATTTTTGGCATCTCTTTCCCCGTCAGCTCGGTATAAGCCTTTTCCAAGCGAGTCAACTGCTTTTCAAACAGAGTGATATCGGTAATCGTACTCATGTCGGGGTGCGTGGCGGTGTGATTGCAAACTGTATGCCCTTGATCCACCATGCGCTTCACAAGCTCGGGGTTACGGCGAATCAAGTTTTCCAAAATGAAAAACGTACCCTTAACGCCATGCTTATCCAGCGCATCCAGCACCTTTTCCACGTTTCCGTTTTCATAGCCTGCGTCAAAGGTCAGATAAATCACCTTGTCGTCGGACTCTGCTTTTTTGTCAAGATAATAAAAGTTGTATTTTTCCGCAAAAGCAAAATTCGTATGCAAAACCGGCGGTGTATGATTGTCATTGTTCTGCACAAACCAATTGTAGGGCGTTCTGTCATGAGCAAAGACACGAAGCGGCAACAGCGAAAATACCAGCAGCAGGATCACCAAACTTTTTTTCGTTTTTTTCATATAATAACCATAACTTTCGTTCACAAAAATCTTCCTTTCCTTATGAGATTTCCTTTGTAGTGTTTCTTGAAAAACAACAATCTACACGCTGAAAGAAAAACAAAAAAAGTGCCAAGCGTTCCATAAAAGGAAACACTTGGCATTTTGATTAACGAAGAGTTTTGGTCATCACAAGCGCTTTGCTGTTGTAATACTTCATTGCCTTGAGCAACTGCTCGGTCGCTTCAAAGAACACAACTGCAGGCTTGCCGTCCTTATCGGTAAAGGTCATAAAGTAAATATCAGATGCAGAGAAAGAAGAAACAGCCTCATAACGATTTGCCTCGGCATTGGCGTGTGCGTGAGGGGTGTATTCTTCATTGAGGGGAGCAATCAGCTCCGCGTCGCTGATTCTGACCTTAACATAATCCTTTTCGTACTTTCCGCCGTACACGGTCAAGATGGTGAAATAGCTTGTATCCACGGTGTAGTAGTATGCAGGGGAAACATAAGGCCATGTAAAGAACCAAAGAATCCAAACCAAAAGCGGTACGATCGCACCGGGAAAGGGGAAAACCAAAAGAAGAGGAATAGCCAGACCAAGACCAACAGCAAGATACAGAAGAACCATCAGCATACGCTGTTTTTTAAACTTAGGCTGCTTTTTCACATCTACCATGTACTCGGCATAGTTCGCACTGCCAAAAGCATCATCGGCACGGGCGGTGATGTCGCCTCTTGAGCTTTCTTTGCCCTTGAATCTTCTCATAATTGAAAATCTCCTAACTGAAAAATTTTGGAATACAGTCTTCACAAAGAACACTTTGACAAGACTCATAACGATACTATTATAACATAAAAACCGTGAATATCAAGACCTAATATCAAGTTTTTTTCATCATTTTTCTTGAAAATCAGCAAAATAGACAAAAAATGAATCAAAAGACTTCAACTTAAAAAGTTTTTTTGGTCAAACTGTAAATTTTATCGAAAAACAAAAAAAAATCTTGAAAAAACGCGATATTATGGTATAATATATATAAATCACGGAGGAATTCCGTTTCAGAAAGGAAGAATGACCATGACCAAAAAAGAACTGATTGATATTGTTGCCGCTGATGCCAATATTACCAAAAAGGATGCTAAGGCTGCTATTGATGCTCTTCTCACCGCTGTAGAAGATGCACTTGTAAAAGGCGAAGACGTTTCCTTCGCAGGATTCGGCACATTCAAGGTAAAGACACGCGCTGCCAGAAACGGTGTCAATCCCCAAACCAAAGCTCCCGTTGTTATCCCTGAAGCAAAGGTTCCCACCTTCAAGCCCGGCAAGGCACTCAAGGATAAAGTTTCCGGCTGATTTGAAACATCACAAGGGTTGTTGCTTCGTCAACAACCCTTCTTTTTTGGTGGTGATACAGTATGTTCGGTTTTATTTTGAAAAAGCCGCTCGCCTTTTCCTGCACCGCATTTCTGGCGGTGCTTTTTCTGCTTGTGTTCCATCCGTTTCGGTATGCCGCCCTCATCGCCTGTCTTCTCTTTGGCTGTCTTTTGGTGGGAGCTGTCACTTTCTTTTTCATCAAGCGCAGTGGCGTTCGCCGCATACTGTTTATCACCCTTCTTTTTGTAACCGCCCTCTCTTTTGCCTTTTCTCTTGCGGCCAACTTAAACACCAAGAAGCAAGCCCTGCAAGAAAGCTATCACGAAAAAGAAACGCACGGCAGATTCTTGGTTACCCATGTCAATACATACGATGAGCTTTCCGAATTTGAGGGTGTTTTTCTGACCGTTGACGAAAAAGAAGTGAATATCAAAGGCTCACTGATCACCTTTCATCACTCGCTTTCTCCCCTACCGGGCGACATTGTCGAGGGAAAATTCAGCTTAGAGACCACCGAAGGCAACTCTTTCTTGAACAAACAGGAAATGGCAAGCGGAAAGCTTTTGCAAGGCGAAGCTAATGATGCTGAAATCGTCGCCGAGGATATCAAAACGCCCGCCGTCTATCTTTCTACTATCCGCTCTTCGGTTTCCGAAACGTTTGACCGTCACCTGAGCGAAGAAGGAGCCGGCATGGCAAAGGCGCTTCTTCTTGCCGATAAAAGCGATATTCCCTCCCCTGTCAAAGACGGTTTTTCTACCCTCGGCATCCAACATCTCTTCGCGGTCAGCGGTCTGCACCTTTCGATCCTCATCGGCAGTATCGCATCGCTCCTTTCGTATTTTGCCGTCAAACGCCGCATTGCGTTTCCCCTCTTGATTGCCATCACGCTTTTCTACATGGCACTCACCGGCTTTGCGCCCTCCATGCTCCGCTCGGGCGGTATGCTGCTTCTTTTCTATTTTTCTTTCTTCTCTCACCGCCATAAAGACAGCGTCACCGCCTTGCTTGTTGCCACAACCGTTATTGTTTTGATCTCACCCGCATCGATTCTCGACGCAGGGCTTCTCCTTTCTTTTGCGGCAACACTCGGCATCTTGCTTATTGCCAATCCGATTTTAACCAATCTTTTCAAAAAGCGCTTCTTCCATCAAAAACACCTGCTTCCCCGTATGTTCTCCTACATTGTGCAAACAATCATCTCCTCATTTGCTCTTTCGCTTTCGGCAACGGCGTTCATCTTACCGATTTTGTATCTGATGAACAGCAAGGTTGTCATTTTCACCTTTCTTTCCAACCTTGTTTTCACGCCCTTCTTCACGCTTCTTTTGGGATGTGTTCCCTTTTTGTTCCTTTGTCTGCCCTTTCCTGTACTGATACCGATTTTAACATGGGTCGTAAATCTTTTGTCCAAGGGAGTCTATGCCATTGCCACCGCAAGTCACGGCTTTGCCTCGCTGTCTTTTTCGCTTGGCTATTCTTTTATGCCCTTTCTCATGCTGCTTCTCTTTGCCACACTTGGTCTTTTGATTGTGAAAAAGAAAAACAACTTTTTGCCGCTTTTGGCAATTCTTCTCTTTTTCGTCACAGCCAATATCGGCATTGCCATAACCGACGGCATTTGGCAACACAAAGAAATGGTCTATTATCACACCAACGAAAAAAGCGACTCCTTGCTTCTTTACCACGATACCAACGGCATGGTGATAGATTTTTCCTATTCGGCCCAATTCATTCTTGAAAGCTTTGAAAAAATCGAAACCGAATTTCCGTCGGTGAAAACCGACACACTCATGCTGACCAACTGCCGCGTAGCCCATAGCAAGGCGGTGCAAACATTGATCGAGCGTAACAGCATTAAGCATCTTTTGTTACCAAAAGGAAGTGAAAATGCCGAAAAGCTGTACAACTTCGCCGACAAAGCAGGCATCAATGTTTATTATTACACCCCAAAGGATACTGTCTTTTGGAATGACATCACCCTTGCCACACACCAAGACAAAACCGAATACAACGTCTCTGCCATTGAAGTTACGCTAACAAACAAAAAACTTCTTTATCTCAAAGAAAATGCACCCACCATCTTCAACATCCGCTTTGGTCCAATGGATGCGTACCACGATGTTGTCTTCTACGGCGCTTTCGGTCTCAAATCCCAATACGCGCCATATGTCTTCAAAGCCAACACCGTGGTGCAAGGCAACACAGGCGACTATGTGAAAGAAAGCGAAGAGATCGCGCTCTTATACGGTGACTATCTTGTGGAAGACCGCAGAAAATAAAAATCGGACAGCTTAAGCATTTGTATTCTAACCGACAGTAAAAAGCCGATACGGATTCATTTCCATATCGGCTTTTTTGTTTGGCGACAACCGAAGCTTGCATATATTTGTATGTACAAAATTATTTTATCATACGTTTGTATGATTTGTCAAGTCATATATTTATATGCGTGGTATAATTATATATATGCACAATTACAATCGTCTTTCAATTAAAAAAGGAGAAATATTATATGCATTATTACCAAAGGCTCAGAGATCTTAGAGAAGATGCTGATAAAAAGCAAGCAGATATCGCAGAACTCCTTGGCATCTCACGACAGCACTATTCGCTATACGAACGCGGCGTCCGAGAACTTCCGATGCATCATTTCATCACCTTAGCAAGATACTATAATGTTTCTCTTGATTATCTTGCCGGTTTGATCGATAAACCGAGAAAATTAAACTAAAGCTCCACCAAAGCCATATGACGTCCACTCTAACCGACAGTAAAAAGCCGATACTGATTGATTTCCATATCGGCTTTTTATATTTAGTGATTCTTTATTTTACAATTCTCTGATACCGATATCCACTTCGCCCTTCACGCTGACGCGAGAAAATGCCAAGCTCGGTCAAAACCTTTAAGGCGGCGCTGAGATAACGCCCTTTTAATTTTGTTACCTCGGCAAAGGTTTTGGTGTCAAACTCGTTCGGCAAACCTTCGGGAAGCAGAGCGGCATAATCGGAAGGAGATACGCAAACAATCTCCTCACAAAGCGCCGTCGGAATGCGCTCATAACGCCGCGTGCCCCGCCCTTTGCCGCCGTTTTTGCTCACCATGCGGTATTCGTCAAGATCAAGCGTCACAAGCTTAAAACGAAAATTTTCATGCTTCAGGTAAGGCAAAATCTTCACAAGCTCACCGAATACGCGCATAACTTGCCGTTTCACGGGACTTGTCCGCGGTGCGGAAAACTCGCCGTTTTGGTCGATCCAGATCAGTCTTCTTTTGTTCGCGATCGGATGCACCACCGTCACAGGGTACTCGGGCAAAAATGCCGCAAGCTTGGGTTTAAGAGGTGAAAAGCTGCCTGTCTGTATCTCCACAATGCCGTCGCTGTTGCAAATATCGGCAACGTGTGAGCCGACCTTGACCTCGTGATGCGATCGGTCGGGGTCAAGATAGAGTTTGAGCGAGGCATGAAGCACCTTTTCAGAGAGTCTGCCGATGCCGTTTCGATCACGCGTTTCAATGATGACGGTATCCACCGCTTCCAAAAACTGTTCCTGTTTTCCCATCTTACTTCAAATCCTTAGGCGTCACGTACGCCGTCCAATAGGTCGTGTAGGTTACAAAGCCGGGCTTTGCGCCTGCCGGCTTTTTGATATAGCGCACCTCGGTGTAGTCAACCGCCACACTCTCCCCGTCTGAAAGCGAGGAATGAAATGCCGCAAGTGCCGCCGCCTCGGTGAAATCCTTGGCATCCGGTTCATCTTTGCCGTCAAGAAACAAAATCACGTGAGAGCCGGGCGCATTCTTAACGTGGAACCACCAATCGCTTTTGGCTGCCACCTTGGTGGTAATGTGGTCGTTTTGCAGATTGTTTTTGCCGCACAAAAGGCGGTAGCCGCCGCTTGTCATGTATTCCAGCGGTTTGGACTTGATCGTCTTTGCCGCCGCGGCTTTTTTGATCTTCGAGCCATAGCCTGCCGAAAGCAGCTCGCGGCGAATCTCGTCAAGCTCACTCTGCCCCACAGCCCTTTCAAGCGAATCGGCAACTGTGTCAATATAGAGAAGCTCCTCGCGTGCCGCTTCAATCTGCAAGGCAAGCTCTTGTTCGGCATGCTTGGCTTTGTTGTACTTTTTGTAATAGCTTTGCGCGTTCTGCGCGGGTGCAAGACGCCCATCGAGTGTAATCTCCACCTCGGGCATTTCCTCATCGTAATAGTCAATCACCTTGACCTTGGTCATGCCGCGCTTTAACTGATACATATTGGCGGTGATGAGATCGCCCACACGCTTGTATTCGTCTTTCTTCGCGCATTCGGCAAGTTCCGCCTCCTGCAAAGCAAGCTTTTTGGATAAACGCGCTTTGGCGTTCGTCACAAGCTTGAACAAATCGGAGGCGCGCTTTTTCGAATGATCAAGGTTGTCTTTCTCGTCAAAAAATTCTTCGATCACTTCGGAGCAAGAATCCCTTTCCTCTATCCGAAAACCCTCACCGTACTGCCCAATCGGCATAAAGGAATAGGCAATCGGCTTGTTGCCCTCATACACAATCGTCGGGCGGTATTCGTTTTCTTCAGTTTTTCAGCAAAGGAAGAAAACACATCCCACACAAAGGCGGGCGATGAACCGATCCGTTCCACCGAGCGGCAAGCCAGCTCCCTTGCCACAAGGGACGAAATACCCATGTAGTTCGACGTAATAAACTTTTCAGTCGCCATATCGGGGGATTTGGCGGCACGCAAGAAGAACTCTTCCCTATCAAGCGCAAGCGGTGACAGCTTATCCTGCTTCGGCGGCAATTCGTAAAACATACCGCCAAGAAGCTGTCGCTTGGTGCTTGTGGTAAAGTCCACGGGGCGAAGAACGCCAAGGATCTTTTTGTCCTTGTCGGTAAAGATCAGATTGCTGTATTTGCCCATGATCTCAGCATACATATACTTGGTTTCGTAAAAGCCCATCTCGTCGCGCGAATCGAACGCAATCTCCACCACGCGCTCAAAATCCACCCGTCTGACAGACAGAATCTTCGCGCCTGTCAGGTGCTTTCTCGCCAGGGTGCAAAACAAAAACGGTGTGGGCGGATTTTCCTTCTGCCTTGTGACAAAACCGATGCGCGGATTGTTCGCACCCGCCGCAATCGAAAGGCGCAGATTCCCCTCCTTGGTATGAAGCGCCAGCACAAGCTCGTCTTTTTCGGGCTGATAGACCTTTTCCACTCGCGCGCCGCTGATTTTTTCATTGATCTCGTGGGCAACGGCGCCCACCATTCCTGCATCAAATGCCATATTGTTCTCTCTTTTCCTATACACGGTAGGCGGAAACGGCATAAAAGCGCCCCACCCGTTCAAAGCCCACACGACGGGCAATTTTGTTGGATTTCGTATTGGTGTTGCGACAACAGTAAGCAACCGTGGCACCCTGTTCCAAAAGATACGCGGTGAGTGCCGCCACATTTGATTCGGCATACCTCTTACCACGGTATGCAACAGCAGTTTCCACCGTTACTTCAAGACAGTTTGTGTTTTCGAGCGTTTCATTTACCGTGGCAATCGAAACAACCTCGTCTTCACGAACCGTAACAAACGCAACAATGCTTTTGGCTAAAAGCTCCGAAAGTGCAAAGGTCGTGCGGTTGTTCACTTTTTCGGCAATCTCTTGTGTCAAAAGACAGGTGCTATCCTGAATCAAGGAAGTATCGATTGCTTCCCTGTCCTTGGCTTCGTAAGAATAATAATACCGCGTTGCACCCTTTTTATCACGTGCATATCCGTGCGCTTCAATGTAATCATCAAGAGACGCCGAAAGGCTCGCAAGTGCCTTTTCGGTAAAATACCGCCCTTGGAAATTCTTTTCAAACAAACGAGCTTCCTTACGAATCCCCGAGTAGATTTCAAAAGAAACTTCCCCACGGTATTCTTCCATCAAAAACGGTACAATGGCAGGATACCCTGCGGCAAAAATCTTTTTGTCATTTTCAACTCTCATGGATATCCCCCCTCGTTACAGTATCAGTATAAACTATTTTGCTTGATATTTCAAGTCAAAACAAGAAAAAGCCATCTCTTGTGAGATAGCTTTTTCGAATTAATCACTGTTGGTCGTATCTGGGCAGCGCTGTTGCCACAATCTCGCCGTTTTCCACAACAAACTTGTATGTGTACTTGTGCGCGAAAAATTCTTGACTTGCATATTTCATCACCGACTCATACTTACCGGTGTTACCCACCTTGGCATTGTAAGCCGACTGCGGGAAGATGGCAATATCCGCATCAATGACAGGATACAGGTTGTCAAGATAGTTAAAGCAGTGATGCGAAACCTGAACAACATCGCTCTTCAGGAAAGCTCTGGTGTGTATTGACAAAATTGCGCTTTCAGCAACACCGCTGATGTCGGCAAGAAGCATGATTGTCTTGCCGTCCATCGTGATTTTGAGAACGGTGGAAGTAGAGTTAAAGTCACCGATCTCGCTGGTACCGTTCGCCGCAACCGCATCCTCGTGTGTGTAAACCACTTCCATGGTAACACCCGCCAAGTTCAATACCTCGCCTGTGTGAAGCTTGTGATAAGGAACATTAGGAAAATATCTGTTAATGGTATTCTTCAAGGTAAAGGTATTGCTGTCGTAGCCACTGCCAAGCACCTGATAGGACGGGAAATTGTAGGTAACCGACTGAAGATCGATCTTCGTTCTGTACTCGCCAATGAAATCGCTTGCCAAACGGACGTGGTCACCGTGCGCGTGTGTGAAGTACCACATGGCAATTTCCACTTTTTCATCTTCAGGCGTGCCTGTAATTTCACGCAAAAACTTCATCAAACCGGCACGGGAAGCTCTTGTGGACTGTGTTTCGTGACCCGAGTCAACGATAATAACCTTGTTATCAGGCGTCTTGATGATGTACAGCATACCGCAGTTGATACTGCCCGATTCGGTATATTGAACAGGATCGTAACCTGCCTTGTTGTTTTCGGTATAGTTGATCGAATACTGATAGAATTCGGTCGTTTCGCCATCCTTCTTTCCGTAATCATAGGTGATTTCGGAAAGAGGATCGCTTGAATTATCGGTAATCACTCTGGTTTCGCGGGATCTTCTGTTATAGTAGAGATACAGAAGCGAGCCAAACTTCGAATAGGTATAATAATCGTCGCCGTCAAGTGTTGTTTTGGAAACAAAAGCGAAGCCGTTCTCAGGAAGGCTTGCCACGTATGCTTCCAGCTTTTCCTTTGTGGTAGACGTGATCACCGTCATGTAGGAATCTTCTTCGGTAAAATCGGTACGGTCAGACATAAGACCGGGACCGCAGTTATACACAGCACTCACTTTGCCAAGCACCGAAAGATCGGGGAGCGACTCGATTGTCAAAGGCTCGGTGTGACCCTCTACTGTAACAGGTTCAAGATATACCGTACCGCTTACGGCATCGGTAATTGTCAACTCAGCCGTGCCCCATACACCCACGGGAATATCGGTAATCACACAGCCGAAGAGGGCGCAACCCTGTGCCGCAAAATAGTTTTCACCACCTGCCCTGGCAGCACCGTAGAGTGCAAGATTACTGTTTTCTCCACCAAGCTTACCGCTGTAAGATTTGATCACGGAACCGACAAAATCCTTGAACTGAATCGAAACAGTTACCGAAGTGTCAAAATCGCAGTTGGTCACAATCACAAAACGGATGGCTTGCTTATCTCCGTCATCACGGATAGAAATGTACGCTTCGAATAAATCATCTGTCTTCAAGGAGCTCACGGGAAGCCCGGTTGACTTGTCGATCGTACAAAGATCGTATTGATCATATTCCACGCCGCCGAGGGTAAAAGTCTTTTCAAACTGCAAAGAATCCGAAACATAGCTGTTTACCGCTTCCACGTCTGTGCTGCAAAGCTTGCCTGTTTTGGAAAAATCAACCGACGAAACGCAAGTCAGAACAGCGTCGTTGCCAAAACCGCAAAGTCCGCCAACTTTCTCAGCTTTGATCTCGCCGTAGTTTGCACAAGAAGTCATCTCTGCATGATCAAGAATACCGCCAACAATACCGCCCGCATTCACAAGCGCCGTCACAGCACTCTTATTGACGCAGTATTGAATTTCGTTAGAGCCTGAGCAGCTGATACCGAGAATACCGCCCACATAGTCCTGACCGTTTGTGATCTTGGAATCAACCGTGCCTGCGCTAAAACAGTTTTTCAAGTAAATTCCCGCCTGCGATTCATTTCCGAGAATACCGCCAATCCACGCGGTCCTTCCGGAAACACCGCCTGTCACGATAAGCTTGCCACCGAAATGACAACCTTCAAAGGTGATGGCACTGCCGTTTGGATTGCTCCAACCGACAATACCGCCGATGCCGGCATCATCGCCGATCCATTCCACCTCGTATTCACCGTGATACTGACAGTCGGTAAACGAGTTCTTGCCCTTGATGTATCCAAAAAGACCACCTGCGTTGATGTTGGAAACCTTCGATTTGATGTTCACGTACGAAACAAGACCGATAGCGGTAGCACCCGAAGCGTTCAGCGCAAAGGATGCACTTTTTCTGGCGATATCATTGTTTGAAATCGCAGTCGCATCAATCTCACCGCGAAGGGTCAGGTTGGTAACCGTTCCGTTGAACTGTTGGAAGGGTGTTTTGTTAATACCCGAAATCGTTTTTCCGTTTCCGTCAAACACACCCTTGAATTCTTTTGTCAACATCGGAAGCTTGCCGTCCACGTCAATATCGTTCAGCAGTTTGATCGTACAGGAGTCCGAAACCGTCCCTACTTCTATGTCTGCAAAGAGCTTGGTCAACTGTGCGGCATTTTCAACCGTAATAACATCCGTTTCGGCTGTGTCCGCGCCAAATACTGCAAGTGAAAGCAGCATCGTAGCCAAGACAGCAATGATCACTGCCCAAACTGTCATACGAAACCATCTTTTCATATCATTTTTCGCCGAATTCCATCGGCTTCCCCTTTATAGAATGATAGTTAATTATACCATAAAACAAGCTTTCTTGTCAATGAAAAAAGCTGAAACCGCTTTTAGCAGTTTCAGCTTTTTGTCAGATTATTTTTGGTCGTATCTCGGGATCGCGGTTGACTTGATCACACCGTCTTCTACGGTAAACTTATAGGTCCACTTGTGTGCGAAATAGGTTTCGGTAGCATAATTCGTAGCTGACTTATACTGGTGAACGCAATCGCCCTTGGCTATTTTCTTCGACTGCGGGAACACAACGATCTGAGGCTGGATCATATCATACACTTTCTTGATATTGTTGTATCCGTGGTGAGCCGCCTGCATCAGATCACTCTTCATATATTCCGCGCTATGAAACTCAACGATCGCATTTTCAGCACAGGTGAAAATATCACCGAGGATCATGAAGGTCTTTCCGTCTATGGTAAATCTGACTACGGTAGAAGTGGAGTTAAAGTCATCGATGATCTCTGTCTTACCGTTCGTTCCAACTCCATCCTCATGTGTATATATTACCTCTATACCAATGCCGCCCAAACTAAACGCTTCACCTGTATGAAGTTTGTGGTACAGTACGTCGGGGTAAAGTCTGTTGATCGTTTCCTTCAAAGTAAATGTGTTGCCGTCGTATTCAATCGGAATCACCTGATACGAGGGGAAATTGAAGATAACCGATTCCAGCTCGATCTGTCTACTGTATGTCGAAAGGATATCACGTGCCGCAGCTACGTGGTCTCCGTGTGCGTGCGTGAAGAACCATGTAGCAATTTTCACCTTTTCGTTTTCAGGTGTTCCTGTGATTTCGTGCAGGAAGCTCATAAGATGCTTCTTGGCAAGAGCAGACAGCTGCGAAGAGAAGCCGCCATCGATCATAATGATCTTGTTATCAGCAGCCTTGAGAATATACATCATGCCGCAGTTCATGCCGCCGCTTTCCGTATATGTAACCGGATCAAAACCTTTCTGATCATTCATGGTATAGTTGATCGAATACTGATAGAACTCTGCCTTTTCGCCTTCCTTGGGAATGTAATCGTACGAAATTTTCTGGAGCGAATCACTCGAATTGTCGACGATCACACGGATCTCATTCACACGGTGGCTGTAATAGATATACACATACGAACCGTATTTGGCATAGGTGTAATAGTCGTCTCCGTCAAATGTTGTCTTGGAAACAAAGGTGAAGCCGGCAGCCGAAAGGCCTTCGACATATTTTTCAAACTTTTCTTTCGATGTATTGGAGATTACCTTCAGGAAGGAATCCTCCTCGGTATAGCCACCCTGATCGGACATAAGACCGGGACCGCAGTTATAGGCTTCGCTGACAGTGCCAAGAGCAGAAAGATCGGGAAGCGATTCGATTTTCAAATACTCTTTATAGCCATCGATTTTAACCGGCTCGAGGTACTCAGTGCCGTTTGCGGTATCGGTAACCGTCAATTCCACTTCACCCCAAACGCCCTTAGGAACATCCGTGATCACACAGCCAAACAATGCAAAACCTTCTGCCGCAAAGTAGTTCTCTCCGCTTGCCGCAACAGAAGAATAGAGCGTCAGATCACTGTTTTGGGGAGCAAGCTTACCCGTATAGGTCTTGAGCACTTTATTACCATAATCCTTAAACTTTACCGAAAGCGTTATGGATGAAGATTGACAAGTACCGTTTGTTGCAATCACAAAACGGAACGCCTCTGTAGCACCGTCATCACGAACCGAAACAAAAGCTTCAAACATTTTGGTTGTTTTCAGCGTATGGATCAAACGTCCGGTTTCTTTCTCGATGGTACCAACATTGTATACCTCGTATTCAAGATTACCCAGCGTAAAGGTTCTTTCCAAGCTAACATCTTTGGAGGTAAAACTGCTGTTGCTTACAAAATCGGTACTGCAGATCTTGTTGTCAGCCTCGGAGAAATCGTAGGAAGAGAAGCAGGTAAACGTATAACCTTTTCCGCTGCCGCAGAATTCACCCACATTGGCAGCCTTTACATCTCCGTGATTGGTGCAGCTCGTAATCTTGCTGTTTGCGGCAACACCGCCGAGAATACCGCCGGCATTCTTTACCGCTGTAACAGTGCTCTTGTTGGAGCAAAATTCAATTGTATTCTGATTGGTTTGGCTGATTCCGAAAATACCGCCGACAAAATCGTCCCCTGCTGCAACCGAAGAGGTGATCGTGCCGTTGCTGACACAGTCTCTCAAAGCAGCCGATGCACTTGCACTTTGTCCGAGAATACCGCCAACTAAAATCTTTGTGTTGTTAGCGCCGCCGGTAACCTCGATCTTGCCGCCAAAATAACATCTGTTAACCAAAAGGGTAAGTCCTTCAGGCTTGTAAAAACCGAGAATACCGCCAACAGCGCCATTTGCCTGACCCCAATCGACTTTGCATTCGCCATAGTATGCGCAGTTTTCAAAAGTACCCTTTCCCAAAGCAGAACCGACAATGCCGCCTACATACCAAACGTCAGATTTCACATCGAGGTCAACGTACGAGACAACATTCGTCAGGGTTGCTTGATATGCATTCAGTGCAAAAGACGCCGCTTTGGGCTGTTTGTCAGTACCCTGTTCGGCAGTTGTATCAATCTTACCGCGAAGGGTCAGATTCTTTGCCGTACCGTTAAAGTTCAAAAAGAGCGGATTGGAAATGCCCGAAATGGTTTTGCCGTTACCGTCAAACACACCGGTAAAGGACTTTTTCACCATCGGGAGCTTTCCGTCCACATCGACATCGTTTGCCAATTTGATTTTGGCAGATACAGGAACCGATGTACCGATATGCTCAAACAGCCATATCAATTCTTCCGCGTTTTCCGCGGTATAAACATCGTCCACGGGTGTTACCGATGCCGTACTCGCACCGAATACCGTCACAGAAAGCAGCAACATGGCAAGGATAGCAACCGCAACTGCCATAACTGTAAGTCGTAACTTTGTTTTCATAGTGTTGTCTTTAGCCGAAAAATTCGGCCTCCTCCTTAATCAAGTATGGTTAATTATAACATATTCCCTACCCTTTTGTCAATACAACAATATCACAATCAACAAAAAAAACCGAAACCGCAAGAGCAGTTCCGTTTTTTCGGATTACGGGTTTTGACAAACCTCATAGCGTGCGTAGAGAAGCAAAACGGTCGCAACACCCGTTGGCATGATCACATCGTGATCAAAATAATCTTTATCCCAGAAATCGGTGCCAGGCGCGCAGAAGCCGACCAACATACCAGGATTTGAAAATCGGATTGCGCTTCATACCATTATTATCAAACATAAGCGATCTTGCCGCCGTTGCCGTTGTTTTCAACTCGGCCTTGTAGCGCGCATCTCCCATGATCTCGTAAAGAAGCGCTGCGGTGGAGATCATCGTACCTTGGTCGTAAGCGGGTCGGCACGGGTCAAGATTTGAAATCCTTTTTATTTTTCAAAAAAAGATTGAAATTTCGACAAAAGTATGCTATACTGCAACTAATGTGTAAAGTTAGAAAAGAAAGGCAGATTCAAACCATGACTCCTAACGTTTCCCTTGATGCATATCAGAACAAAATCAAACGCATTTTGATCACAGAAGAAGAGATCAAAGCCGCCATCAAAGAAGCCGCCAAGCGCATCGACGCGCTGTATGACGGCAGACCCATCCTGCTTGTCAGTGTGCTCAAAGGCTCTTTTGTATTTGCCTCGGATATTTGCCGTGCCGTTACTGTTCCTTGCGAGATCGATTTTATGTGTGTTAAAAGCTATTTTTCGGGCACAGTTTCTACCGGTAACATCAAAATTGTTATGGACTTAAACCGCGACGTTTCGAACTATCACGTTGTCATCGTGGAGGATATCATCGATACCGGCAGAACCCTTTCGGAGATCATCAAGCTTTTAAAGAGCAGAAATCCCCTCTCCTTCACTTTGATCGCACTTCTTGACAAGCCCGACCGCCGTATCGTTCCGGTTAACGTTGACTATACCTGCTTTACCATTCCCGATCATTTCGTCATCGGCTACGGTCTTGACTGTGCAGAACTTTACCGCAACCTTCCCTACATAGCGGAGTATAATACAGAAGAATAAAAAAGTGTCCCGACAGCTTTGCTGTCGGGATTTTCTGTATATTTTGTCTTCAATCGTTTTCACTGAGGATTCTTTTTTTAAGTTGTTTTTGTTTTTTTCCACGGTACATTGTTCAGCATACGTGTTTTCCGAATGACAGTTTGGACACAGGTAAGTATAACTTGATTCATAATAGGAAGTCATTCCAATGGGGGTACCTCTCATTCCCGGCATACTGTTTGAAAAATCCTTATCACCTTTGTTCACAAGTCTGGTGTTCTTTTTAATTGTAAGCTTTGTACCGCAATGCTGACAATACATTTTCTTAAAGATCATCCCCACATCAATCTTGGACTTATGACCTCGCCATCCCACAGTATCCACCTCTCTTTGTATATCGTTAACCAAGCGTTCATCCTAACAGCACATCGGTCACAAGCATCAGGCAAAAGCCCACTAAAAGCGCATAGGTTGCACCGCGTTCATGTCCGTGCGCGTGCGTTTCGGGAATCATTTCATCGCTGATCACATACAGCATCGTGCCGCCCGCAAAGGCAAGCGCAAAGGGCAAAATCACCTCAGCAACCGAGACGGCAAAATAACCGATCAATGTACCAACCACTTCAAAAAGACCAGTGATCGCGGCAATCACAAAGGTACGCCTCGGTTTGATCCCCGAAGCGAGCATCGGACCGATAATGACCATCCCCTCAGGAATGTTCTGCAGAGCAATACCGCCTGCGATCATAAACGCCTGTGTGTTGTCGCCCGATCCAAAGCCGACGCCTGCGGCAATACCTTCGGGAAAATTGTGTATCGCAATCGCCGTTACAAACAATAAAATGCGGCTGATGTCGGCATTGTTGTGTGCTTCTATGTCAGTGCCCGCCATCTTGTGCAGATGCGGCACAATCTTGTCGATCACGCTGAGGAAAACAGCACCCGCGAAAATACCAAGTATTGTAATCACAAGCGCAAACTTTCCGCCGTATTCAAGTGAAGGCAAAATCAATCCCAGCACCGCGGCGGCAAGCATGACCCCTGCCGCAAAGGATAGCACAATATCCGAAAATCGGTGCGATAGCTTTTGAAAAGCAAAGCCGAGGAGCGCACCCACAACGGTCGCGCCGCCAACACCGAGAGCTGTCAGTAAAACCTCTTTCATAGCCGTGTCCTTTCTTCAAAAAATCTCACAGAAATCCCACGTGCGTGGTGTTTCTGTGAGATTTCATTCGTTATTCAGCTTCTTTGATCATATCCTTGCCAACACCGCAAAGGGGGCATTCGAAATCATCGGGAAGATCTTCAAACTTGGTACCGGGCGCAATGCCGTTATCGGGATCGCCGACTTCTTCATCGTATTCCCAGCCGCAAACTTCACATACGTATTTCATAATCATAATCTCCTTTTATTACAGTTCAGTTTTCCAAAGACCGTGCAGGTTGCAATAAGCGTAAACTGCAACAGGGGTTTCTTCGCAGAGTGCAAAGGTCACCTCGGGTGCAGCACCGGCTGTCAGGTTCTTGCGCTGACCGCCGCGGTCTGTCTGCAGATAGACCCAAGTGATCAGATGCTCTTCGGTCATGGGGTGCGCCACCGAGCCGATCGCCACCTTAACAAGGTTGCCCTCAACTGTTACAACCGGAACATGCTTTTCGTGGCTGGCGTCAACAACGCCGGCTTCCAAGCGTGTCATCTTCTTGCCGCAGCACATCATGGGAACGCGTGCATCATTGATCACGCCCACCATATTGCCGCAGTGTTCACAGTAAAAAAACTTCATTTCGTTCATCATAAACCTCCAAATTTATTTAATCTTTGATTTCTTCAAAATCGGATGCGCCATGCTTGCACAGCGGGCAGATAAAGTCTTCGGGAAGCTCTTCCCCTTCATATACATAGCCGCAGATGGTGCAAACGTAGCCTTTTTTGCCCTTGGTATCGGGCTTGGGTTTCACATTCTGGTGATAGTAGGTGTAAGTCATCGAGGGCTTATCCGAAATCACTCTTGCCTCCGTCACCGAGCAGATGAACATACCGTGGGTATCAAGATCGATATACTGCTCGACCTTCAAGGACATAAAGGAGTTGATATAACGAGGCAGGAAAACAAGACCGTTATCCGAGCGGAGCGGCTCGCAGTCGGCAAACTTGTCAACGTTTCTGCCGCTGACAAAGCCAAACGCTTCAAACACCTTAAAGGGGGCTTCTTCGGTCAGGCAGTTGATGTTCATCTTGCCTGTCTGCTTGATGATGTGGTGCGAATAGTTTTCTTTGTTGATCGTCACCGCAATGCGATTGGGGGTGTTGGTCACCTGTGTCACCGTATTCACAATCAAGCCGTTGTCTTTCTTTCCATCATTTGATGTCACCACATACAAGCCGTAGCCAATGTTAAAGAGCGCTGTAAGATCGTTCTTGTTCGCAGTGGAATCCTGCTGTGCAAGATATTCACGGCAAAGCTCGTCGGCAAGGCGATTCAGCTGTTCTGTGCTTTCTTCGTTGAGCGCCGAAAGAATTCTCACAGTGGTGTCGGTATAGGTCAAGTTCTTGCTCTTTTCAAGCATTCCCTTCATCACTTTGGCAGCAAGAGGCGCCCAGCTTCCGTTTTCAATGAACGCCACCGTGCGGTTGGAGAAGTTACGCTCGGTCAAGTGTGTGATAAACTCGCGCATAAAGGGAAAGATTTCGGCATTGTAGGTGGTGGTGGCAAGCACAAGCTTGCTGTAACGGAAGGCATCCTCCACCGCTTCTGCCATATCGCATCTGGCAAGGTCATTGACAACAACCTTAGGGCAGCCGTTTGCTTTCAGCTTTTCGGCAAGCTGAATCACAGCCTTTTTGGTGTTGCCGTACACCGAGGTGTAGGCGATCACAATGCCCTCTTCTTCGGGCTGATAGCTTGACCAGGTGTTGTAAAGACCCAGATAGTAGCCGAGGTTTTCGGAAAGCACAGGGCCGTGCAAGGGGCAAATGATGCTGATGTCAAGACCTGATGCCTTTTTGAGAAGTGCCTGTACCTGTGCGCCGTATTTGCCAACAATACCGATATAATAGCGTCTTGCTTCGCATGCCCAGTCTTCTTCCACATCCAAAGCGCCGAATTTGCCAAAGCAATCTGCCGAGAACAGCACCTTGTCCTTAGCATCATAGGTCACAATGACTTCAGGCCAATGCACCATAGGCGCTGTCACAAAGGTCAGCGTGTGTTCGCCAAGCGAGAGGGTGTCACCCTCGCCTACCACAATGCGTCTGTCTGCAAAATCGGTACCGAAGAAATTCTTCATCATGGCAAACGCCTTAGCGGTCGAAACCACCGTGGCATCGGGATATGCCTTGATAAAATTCATGATATTGGCGGAGTGATCGGGTTCCATGTGCTGAACGATCAGATAATCGGGCTTTCTCTCTCCGAGTGTGTTCTGAATGTTGTCAAGCCATTCGTGCGTGAACGCTGCATCCACCGTATCCATGATGGCAATTTTCTTATCGATAATGGCATAAGAGTTGTACGCCATGCCATTGGGTACAACATACTGACCCTCGAACAGATCCACCTTGTGATCGTTCACGCCAATATATTTGATATCTTTGGTAATGTTCATCTTGTGCTACCTCGTTTCTTTTTCACTCTACATAGTATTATACCACATTGTTGTGATTTTTCAAGTCATTTCAGTCAGAAGTTTTTCAATATTTTTCCATCTGTTGTGAGCGTGACCACCACATGAGGAATGATTTTTCCGCTCGCCTTGAGTGCCCGCGTGACGGCATTTTCAATGCCGCTGCAGCAAGGCACTTCCATCCTCACCACAGTAACGCTTCTGATGGTGTTATTATGTAAAATTGCCGTCAGCTTTTCGGCGTAATCGACCGCATCAAGCTTCGGGCAACCGATCAGCGTAATGCGATTCTTCATAAAATCCTCGTGAAACGCACCGTAAGCATAGGCGGCACAATCGGCGGCAATCAAAAGATCAGCTCCGTCAAAATAAGGCGCTCTCAGCGGCACAAGCTTGATCTGACAGGGCCACTGCACAAGACGGGAGGGACTTGAAACACCCTTGCGTGCCTTATTTTCTTTCACCGCTTTTTCGTTGTAAGCGGGCGCTTCCCTTTCTTCAAAGCTGATCGCGCCGGTCGGGCAAGCAGGCAAACAATCACCAAGTCCGTCGCAGTAATCTTCACGCGCAAGCTTGGCCTTGCCGTTCACCATGGCGATTGCACCCTCGTGGCAGGCGAAAGCACAAGCGCCGCAGCCGTTGCAAAGGTCTTCATTTATGTGAATGATCTTTCTTTTCATAACACGACCCTTTCTTCTTAAAAGCATTTTCCCTTTTGGCAATCCTCTGTTTTGCCGCAGCGATAGCACAACTCGTTTTCGCTCTGCCCCTTTTCAAAAAAGTCGGCAATATTCTGAAGCGTTGTGTCGGCGATGTTTTCAAGCGCCTCCTCGGTTAAAAAAGCCTGATGCGAGGTCACGATCACATTGGGCATCGAGATCAGCCTTGCTAAAATATCGTCGTCAAAAATATGTCCGGAAAAATCCTCAAAGAAAAAGTCGGATTCTTCTTCGTACACGTCAAGGCAAGCAGCACCGACCTTTCGGCTCTTGATGGCGGAAAGGAGCGCTTCGGCATCCACGAGCGCACCGCGCGATGTGTTGATGATCACAACACCCTTTTTGCACTTGTTGAGCGTTTCTTCGTTAATGATGTGATAGGTATCTTCACTCAACGGGCAATGCAACGAAATGATATCACTCTTTTCAAAGAGTTCATCGAGCGAAACATACTGCACTCTGCCACCCTCGGCAAGGTCTTTGGCGGGATATTTGTCATACGCCAAAACCTTCATGCCAAAACCGAGGCAGATATCAATGAATACTCTGCCGATCTTGCCCGTACCTATCACACCTACCGTTTTACCGTGAAGATCAAAGCCTGTCATACCCGCAAGACTGAAATTGAAATCTCTTGTACGGATATACGCCTTGTGAATGCGACGAATCGAGGTCAGAAGGAGCGCCATCGCGTGCTCGGCAACCGCATAGGGCGAATAGGCAGGCACACGCATCACGTGGATTTTGCCAAACGCGTGCCTTACATCCACGTTGTTGTAACCGGCACAGCGCAGGGCAATCATCCTAACACCCATTTCATAAAGCCTGTCGATCACCGCGGCATTCACCATGTCGTTCACAAACACGCAAACCACGTCGGTGCCTGCGGCAAGCTCAACCGTATCTTCATTGAGTTTGGTCTCATAATATTTGATTTGATAGCCTTTCTCACGCGCGCCCTCTTCAAACGAAAGCTTGTCATAAGGCTTGGCATCAAAAAAAGCAATTTTTAATTTCCGCATCTTACGTCACCCTTTCTGTTCTTGATTCTGTCAGCAAAGTTTTAATTCTCCCTTGCTTTTCTGAGATCATTATAGTATAATGACAAAAGAAAATCTGTTGAATTTTCAACAAACGGAGAAAAAGATGAAAAAATATTTGAGCGTTTTGAAAAACTGCCCGCTCTTTTACGGCATCCGAGAGGAAAACCTCTTCACCATGCTCAGCTGCCTTGGTGCAAGAGTCGAAAGCTTTGATAAAAAATACACCGTTTTCGCCGAAGGCTCGCCTGCTCGCTATATCGGCATCGTGCTGTCCGGCTCGGTGCAAATTCTGCAGGGCGATTATTACGGCAACCGAAGCATTCTCTCTCACATGAAAGAATCGGACGTATTTGCCGAAGCTTTTGCTTGCGCCGAGTTGCCCTCTCTCCCCATTTCGGTGGTGGCAAACGAGCCAAGTGAGATCATGCTGATCGAGTGCAGCCATATTCTGCACACCTGCAACAACAACTGCGGCTTTCATCAACAGCTGATTTTCAATTTGATGAAAGACTTAGCAAGCAAAACCATTCTCTTTCACCAAAAAATCGAGGTGGTCTCTCAGCGCACCACGCGCGATAAGATCATGACCTACCTTTCCCAAGAAGCCAAAAAGAGAGGCAGCAACAGCTTTGACATTCCCTACGATCGTCAAGAGCTTGCCGACTATCTTGAAATTGACCGCAGCGGTCTGTCCGCCGAGATTGGGAAACTGAAAAAAGAAGGAATTATTGAAAGTCATAAGAATCATTTTGAATTGTTGTAAAACAAAAAAGTGACCCAAAGGTCACTTTTTAAAACATTGACTTTCTATTCGAATCGCCAAAACTATTTCGTGTGCGGCTCTTCAGCCCAAAGAACACAATGTTGGGGATCAACAGCAAACCGCCAAGCAACATCTCAAATGGAAAAGACAAAGTTAGAAGCACCACGGCAACCGTAGGCCACTGATAGATTCCGAGCGCCAACTTTATCACCTTCAGTGTGAGAAAAACATTCACAATGCCGCCGATCAATAAGGAAGATACTGCCGCATTCAGCAAGCATTCAAGCGGCGTTTCGGGGATCACCCTCACGTCGTTGATCGTCACTTCGGTAATCGGACTTCCGAGCATAGATGCAATAAATTCAAGTGCAAACAAACCGCTGAACACACAGAGCAAGATAATAAAATATTTTTTATACAAATTGGCAGGCACACGCGAAAATCTCATAAACTCACCTCTTTGGGGTATTATATCATAGTTTGATTTTATTTGCAAGAACTAATGATGAAAGGATTCTGAAGTTAGCGAGAAAAAACCTGAGATAACCTTTTGGTCATACTTCGCATGAAAGGATTCTGAACCTTGGTTTGCGCCATCGTTTTGCCATATTCCTTCATTTGATTAAGCGCAAACCTTAGCAAAGCGTAGCTTTGCGAGGTTCGAATCATGAAGTTAGCAATAAAAAAATCGAGATGACCGAAAGGTCATACTTCGCATGAAAAGATTCTGAACCTTCACTTTGCGCTATCATTTTGCCGTATTCCTTCATTTGATTAACCGCAAACCTTAGCAAAGCTTTGCTTTGCGAGGTTCGAATCGTGAAGTTAGCGATAAAAAAATCGAGATGACCGAAAGGTCATACTTCGCATGAAAGGATTCTGAACCTTCACTTTGCGCCATCGTTTTGCCATATTCCTTCATTTGATTAACCGCAAACCTTAGCAA
>JAFXJX010000009.1 GCA_017532025.1 Clostridia bacterium
AGCAAAGAACTCATATGTGCTTTTTTCTGTTTCATTGAAGTCAAGATGTATCATATTAGGTTCTATGGCACCGGAAACAATATTTCTGTGACTCAACTTCCAAGAAAAGAAATGATTGCTTTTGCCGCCGATAGCAATAATTTTTGTTTCATCGCTGTAATCGGAATGTATGAAGGAAACAATCTCATCAAAATTTTCCGAAAAACCAATGAAATATAACAGATCTATAGCAGTACAGTCAAACCATTTTTCAGCCCTATCTTCAAACCAACTTGCATGAGATGCAATATCAGTAAAAGGCTCGACCAATATGTACACTATTTCTACGGATTCGCTCAATTTTAAGCCGCAGTGACCTTTTGTTGGATCTCGAAGGTACGGTTCAATTATACACAACTCATCTTTGACAAGCCCTTGTTCGATCTTGTTGATTGTATCGACAAAGAAAGATTTTTCAGAAAATGCGCTTTGATCTAAGACAATAATAACATTGTTCTTTGTCGCTGTAGCAAAGATTAATCCTTTATCAACTATTTTTGATTTTAAATCATTGCTCATTATTTTAGGATTTATTAAAACCCTATTCGGCGGATTTTCGGAAAAGTTAAATGTGTTTTCAAGCAAGGAATGGATCGTTTCAATAATATGATCATGTCTCTCGGGCTCACTTGCAGAGGACAACAATAATTTATAATAATCCGTCAGCATCCCATAATTAAGTAGTGGGTAATAAGCATCATTTCTCTTTACAAAGCTTTTTCTCTCAATCGGACCGTCGCAATCTCCCAAAATATGTGCTACAACCTGAGCTTGCTTTTGGAATGTTTTGTTCTCAAATAGATCTTTGATGGTTATCCAAAATTCTTCGCTCGGAAGTTCATAAACAATTTCTTGATCCCAATTAGGAATGTTGCTTGTTTTCGTGAAATCAATAATCGTTTTTGAATATTCCAATATTGAGCAGAATTCATCCTCTACATTGTGTACTTGAGCCAAGGTTTGAAGATATCTAACCATGCTATATACTTGAAGATACCCTGTTCCAATAATAACTGGATATGACGTTCCGTTATGGTTAATAAAAACTTCACCGTAGTCATCAATGATATAATCTTCCATAACTGTAATAGGAAGCAAGTCGGAAATTTTTGAAAAGAAAGATTGGAAGTCAGAATATTCTTTAATACATAGGCTACCAAATGGCTTGTCCATTGATAACGCTAAATGCAGTGTTAATGCTTGCGCCAATGCAGAACGATTTCGTCTCCATAAATTCAAGCAAAAAACAGCAACAATTAAATCTTGAAAATTATAGTCTTTTATGCGTTCATATAATTTTTCGGCTGTTGGAGTTATATGCGGGAAATCCGTCCCTTCAGTAAAAGGCAAAACTGAAGTGGACAATTTCTTATTTGTTAGTAAACAACACTTTTTGTATTTCTTTCCACTTCCACATGGACACGGTTCATTTCGACCTATTTTCATATGTTCCTCCTATATGAGACCTTTCAAAATGTGGTTATTGTGTTGAAATAACTATCGAAAATTTCTATCGACATTTACTCCTATATTATACCATTATTATGTCTTGTATTCAATATCAAAACTGCAATTTGCATTGGGTTCTCGATCCTGAGATGTAAAGACGTACATAAATTGCTATTGATTTATAAATACAAAAAGGATATACAATGCAAATTGCGCTTGTATATCCCCAAAGCAATCTAATTTTTATATTAAACCTAAATGGCGTAAATTTTGGCGTAAAACACAAAAAAGTAGGCAATGAACCTACTTCGTGATAACTTGCTGCCGAAAGTGGCAAAACGGGTGGAGTTTTGCGCGGTAAAATAGTGTAGCAGTGGTCTTTTTCGCATCTGCAATCCGATTATTTCCCTACGCCATTTTTACGCCATTTTCGTATGGATTTGCATAGAGATATGTGGACTTATAATTTGGTTGGTTGTGCGAAAAAACACGCAGTATCAAGCTTTATCGGCATTTTATGGAGAAATAAGGAGATACGAAACCGGGAGGTTTGCCCTCGATACCAAGTTTCATTTTTATGTCCTCTTTATAATCAAGATATACTTAACTGTATTATTATACAATATATCTTCCCCTTTTTCAAGGACTTTTGCAAAAATCACAGCAATTTTATATCATGTACAAAAATCCTATTTTTCATGATGAAATTATGAACTTTCCCTATCATTTGTATGAACATTCACTTTTTTTAACGAAGTTAACAATTCAATCTTGACAAATTCAAAGTTTTGTTATATAATGTTAGAGAAAGTTCACAATCTGTAAACAATTACGTTAAAACTTATATATCACAGCACAGGAGATGCCTATGGGAACCAAACTTCTCATTATTGATAATGATTTAAGTATCAGCGAAATGATGACCCTCCATCTGGAAAGCGAAGGTTACGAGGTTAAAACCGCAACCGACGGCGTGGAAGGTATCAACTTTTTCAAAATGTACGAGCCTGATCTGGTACTTCTCGATATCCTGCTTCCCCGCAAAGACGGTTGGCAGGTATGCCGTGAAATCCGCGAGGTTTCCACCAAGCCCATCATCATGGTCACCGCCAAGGGTGAAACCTTTGACAAAGTGCTCGGTCTTGAACTCGGTGCTGATGATTACGTTATCAAGCCCTTTGACATCAAGGAGCTGACTGCACGCATCAAAGCCGTTCTGCGCCGTTGCTCCACGAGAGAAACGCCGGGCGACAGCGAAGTGGTCAAGTTTGAAAATATTGAGATCAGCCGCCAAAAATACGAGCTCAAGCTTTGCGGTAAAAGCGTTGACGTTCCGCCCAAGGAACTTGAGCTTCTCTACTTTCTCGCTTCCAACTATAACCGCGTCTTCTCGCGCGACCAACTGCTCGATAAAGTATGGGGCTTTGATTACCTCGGCGACTCGCGCACGGTGGATGTTCACGTTAAACGTCTGCGCGAAAAGCTCGACGGTGTTTCGGACAAATGGCTCTTAAAAACCGTTTGGGGCGTCGGCTACAAATTCGAACTGTTGCAATAACAAAAACCTTCCCTCTCGGGAAGGTTTTCTTTTATGATTTGAGCTTCATCGTTTTTTCGTAAGCGGCAAGAACCGCATCCATCGCGGCACCGCGAAGTCCGCCCTTTTCCAATGCGTGCACGCCGGCAATGGTCGTGCCGCCGGGACTGCAGACAGCATCCTTCAAATCCCCTGCACTGCGGTATTCCTCAAGCATCTTACCGGCACCCTGCAAGGTTTTGGCAGCATATAAAATTGCCTTATCACGCGGCAAACCGCATTCCACCGCGCCGTCGGCAAGCGCCTCGGCAAACAGATAGACAAACGCAGGACCGCAGCCCGAAAGCGCACTTGCGGCGTCAATCTTGCTTTCATCAATTTCATCCAAAAGCCCCGCCGCTGAAAATGCCGAAACAAACGCAGCTTTCTTCTCATCACTTGTGTTCACTGTCGCATATTGGATCACACCCATGCCCACCGTACAAGGTGTGTTCGGCATCATGCGGATGATTGATCTTTCATCATCTTCAAGATAACGCGAAAGCTGCCAAAGTGACACACCCGCTGCCATCGAAACAAGCGTTGCACCGTCATGCAAGTGAGAGGCAATCCTCTCAATCACACCCGAAACCCCGTAAGGCTTCACGCCAAGAATCACAAAATCCGCGTTTCCTGCAATCTCTTCAGCCGTTGCCACCGCCACGCCATAGCTCAGAGCAAGTGATTCGGTTTTCTCGGTATCGTTATCACAAATGGCAATTTTGCCGGCATCCACAGTACGAAGCGCGGCATAAAGAAGTGCGCTGCCCATATTGCCAACACCGATAAATCCAAGTGTATATTTCATCATAAACATCCTTTCATCCACGAATTTGTCCGTTTCCTTTTATGATATAGCGATAGGTGTTCAGCTCCGAAAGTCCCATCGGACCTCTTGCGTGAAGCTTTTGGGTCGAAATACCAATCTCGCATCCGTTGCCAAATTCACCGCCGTCGGTAAAGCGCGTGGAAGCATTGTGGTACACAGCGGCGCTGTCCACACGACTTAAGAAATACGCGGCGGTTTCTTCGTTTTCGGTGATGATTGCTTCACTGTGGTGGGTCGAGTGCGCGGCAATGTGCGAAATCGCTTCTTCCACACCGTCAACCACTTTAACCGCCAAAATATAATCAAGAAACTCGGTATCAAAATCAAGCTCCTCTGCCGCCTTGCCGTCAATGATTTTTTGTGCTTTTTCACAAAGACGAAGCTCCACACCGAAAAGACGTGCCTGTAAAAGGGGTAAAAACTCTTTTGCAATTTGAGAATCCACAAGCAAAACTTCGGCAGCATTACAGACTGAGGGACGCTGTGTTTTGGCGTTTTCAATAATCGAAAGTGCCATATCGAAATCCGCTTCCCGATCAACGTAGATATGACAAATGCCCGTGCCCGTTTCAATGCAAGGCACGGTGGCATTCTCCACACAGGCACGAATGAGTCCTGCTCCGCCGCGCGGAATCAAAAGGTCCACGTATCCGCTTGCGCGCATCAATTGCATGGCACTCTCACGAGAGCGGTCATCTACCATATTGATAAGCCCATCGGGAAGACCCACCTGTTTGAGTCCTTCTTTCAGCGCCTTCACAATAGCATGACAGGAACGAAAGCTTTCTTTTCCGCCGCGTAACAGCGAAACGTTACCCGAAGCAAGGCAAAGCGCCGCTGTATCCGCCGCAACATTCGGGCGGCTTTCAAAAATCACCGCCACAACACCAAACGGAACAGACACCTTGCGAATCAAAAGCCCGGCTTCATTTGTTCTTTCTTCCAAAACTTTGCCCACAGGATCAGGCAGACTCGCCACACGGCGAATGCCGTCAGCCATCGAAACAATCCGTTCTTCGCTCAGGCGAAGACGGTCTTTCATCACATCTGTGATCTCGCAAGCTTCTTCAAGATCTTTGCGGTTTTCCAAAAGAATAGCATCCTTGTTCCGCACAAGCGCATCTGCCATCGCCAAAAGCGCCTGTTTTTTCTCGTCATACGTCAGCATAGCGGCAATGCTTGTGTGTTTTTTCGCCTGTTCCAACTATTCACGCATGGTCATTCTCCTTTTCAAAAAGAGTTCCTACCGCCTCACCGTTTACAATGCGGTAAAGATCATCAGGTTTTTCGCCGTTGGCAATCACCATACGGCGCCCGTCATTTATCATAATTTTCGCGGCAGCAAGTTTGGTTTTCATACCGCCCGTACCAACAGAACTTCCCGCTCCGCCGCCCAAAGATTCTACCTCTTCGGTGATCTCGGATATATGCGGAATCAGCACTGCGTTCTCGTCCTTGCGAGGATCGGCGGTATAAAGCCCGTCAATATCCGAAAGAAGCACCAACAGATCCGCGCCCACGTTCACAGCCACAAGTGCCGAAAGTGTATCGTTATCGCCCACCTTGATCTCGTCGGTTGAAACGGTATCGTTTTCATTGACGATCGGAATAGCAGACAGCGAAAAAAGTCGGTTTACCGTGTTTTTAAAATTCAAAAAGCGGTCTCCGTGTGAAAAATCGTCACCGGTAATCAAAATCTGCGCTACTGTTTGCCCGTATTCCGAAAAAAACTTATCGTACATATACATCAGTTCACTCTGCCCCACCGAGGCTGCAGCTTGCTTTGTGGGAATATCGGAAGGACGCTCACAAAGTCTCAGCTTGCTCACGCCCATCGCGATCGCACCCGAAGACACAAGCACAACTTCATGTCCCGCATTGGCAAGATCCGAAAGAATACGGCAAATGGCATCAAAACGGGCAAGATTTATGTTTCCTGTTTTATGTGTTAACGTGGAGCTTCCCACTTTTACAACCAATCGCATAGCATCACTTCCTTTTTTTGATGAATGCTATTATTATAGCACAAATCCTTAAAAAGTCAAGAAAATCCGAATTATTCCAAATTTTTTCTAAATAAAAAAGGTTTGAAAACCCAAAATGAATCTTCAAACCTTTTGTTTGTTACAAAATCAATACATACCGCCCATACCGCCGCCTGCAGGCATTGCGGGAGCAGGAGTTTCTTCTTTTTTGTCTGCCACAACTGCTTCGGTGGTCAAAACGGTAGAAGCGATCGATGCGGCATTTTGGAGAGCGCTGCGGGTAACCTTGGTGGGGTCAACAATACCCACTTCAAGCATATCCACATACTTTTCGTTGTAGGCGTCAAAGCCGTAACCCTTCTTGCGGGCACGCATAATCTTGTCAACCACAACAGAGCCTTCAAAGCCTGCGTTTTCTGCAATCTGACGAACAGGCGCTTCGAGTGCCTTCAGAACGATCTGAACACCGATCTTTTCATCGCCTTCGGTGGTCTTGAGAAGGGTTGCCACATCATCGATCACATTGAGGAAGGCAGTACCGCCACCTGCCACAATGCCTTCTTCCACAGCCGCTTTGGTCGCGTTGAGAGCGTCTTCAATGCGAAGCTTCATTTCCTTCATTTCCACTTCGGTAGCGGCACCAACCTTGATCACGGCAACACCGCCTGCAATCTTGGCAAGACGTTCTTGGAGCTTTTCGCGGTCAAAGTCAGAGGTGGTGGTTTCGATGGCAGCGCGAATCTGTGCCACTCTCATCTTGATGGCAGCAGCATCGCCCGAACCGTCAACGATAATGGTGTTTTCCTTGTTTACCTTAACCTGTCTTGCATGACCGAGCTGCATGAGGTTCGCTTCCTTGAGATCAAGACCAAGCTCATCGGTGATCACTTCACCGCCGGTGAGAATCGCAATGTCGCGGAGCATTTCTTTTCTTCTGTCGCCAAAGCCGGGAGCCTTAACCGCAACGCAAACAAAAGTACCGCGGAGCTTATTGAGAATCAGCGTGGTGAGCGCTTCGCCTTCCACGTCTTCCGCAATGATCAGAAGCTTCTTACCTGCCTGAACAACCTGTTCGAGCAGAGGGAGAATGTCCTGAATGTTAGAAATCTTCTTGTCAGTGATCAAAATGTAAGCATCGTCAATCACAGCTTCCATTTTGTCCATATCGGTTGCCATATAAGGCGAGAGATAGCCACGGTCAAACTGCATACCTTCTACCACTTCGCAGTAGGTTTCGGCAGTCTTGGATTCTTCTACGGTGATCACACCGTCGGATGTGACCTTTTCCATAGCATCGGCGATCAGCTTACCGATTTCGGAACTGGAGGAAGATACCGTACCAACTCTTTCAATATCAGCGCTTCCGTTCACCTTCTGGGAGATGGTTTTCAGAGAAGCAACAGCCTTGTCAACCGCTTTGGCAATGCCCTTGCGAACAACCATGGGGTTAGCACCTGCTGCCACATTTTTCATGCCTTCCGAAACAAAAGCCTGTGCCAAAAGGGTTGCGGTGGTTGTACCGTCACCTGCGGCGTCATTGGTCTTGGTTGCCACTTCTTTGATGAGCTGAGCACCCATGTTTTCCATAGGATCTTCGAGTTCAATCTCCTTGGCAATCGTCACGCCGTCATTGGTGATGAGAGGAGCGCCGTATTTTTTATCAAGGACCACATTTCTGCCCTTGGGACCCATTGTGATCTTTACGGTATCAGCAAGCTTATCGATACCGGCTTTCAGCGAATTACGGGCATCAATGCCGTAAGAAATCATTTTTGCCATACTTGTTCCTGTCTTTCTCTCTGTTATATAACAGAGTCATTTGCTTACAATATTATTCTACGATTGCCAAAATATCACTGCTCTTCACAATGATATATTCGGTTCCGTCAAGCTTGATCTCCGTGCCGGAGTATTTGCTTGTAATCACCTTCTGACCAACTGCCACGTCAAGAGGAAGCAGTGTGCCGTCTTCCGCGCGAGCGCCGGGACCTACCGCCACAACTTCTGCAATCTGGGGCTTTTCCTTAGCAGAACCCGCCAAAATAATACCACTCTTGGTGGTTTCCTCGACCTCTGCCATTTTGACAACTACGCGGTCTTGAAGAGGTTTTAATGTCATAACAAAGTACCATCCTTTCTTTCGCGAACAAGGCTACGCCTTGCTGTTCATCGTTTGATAAACACTATACTATTTTATCTCATTCAAAAGTATTATCAATACGTTAACCATGTCTTTTTACAAAAAATTAACATTTCATGAAGAAACTGACACATCATGCGCAAAATGATTTTCGAATACACTAAAAACAAAACCTATTCGGAGTCATTTATGCTTGAATTTTTAGCAAATTCTGTCATCACACCTCTTTTGCCTTTCTTTCTCGGAGTTGTTGCAATCCTTTTGTACCGAGCTGTCGGATTCTTCCCTTTTTCCAAGCTTCGCCAAAGTCTTTCATCCCTTTTTTCTTCCACCGATTCTTCGTCTTGGCGCGCATTATCGGTTGCCCTTGCCGGCACACTCGGTGTCGGTAATATTGTCGGTGTTGCTTACGCTATCACAAGTGCAGGCGCGGGTGCGCTGTTCTGGATGTGGATCAGCGCCATTCTCGCCATGATTTTAAAATACGGCGAAACACTCCTTGCCATCAAATATCAAAAAAAACGCGACTCGCAATATATCGGCGGTGCTATGTACTATATTCCCCACCACTTTCTTGCCGCCATGTTTGCCCTTCTATGTATTGCATCCTCTTTTACCGTCGGCAATCTTTTGCAAACCAAAGCGGTCAGCGATGCCTTTGAACTGAATTTTTCCCTCTCGCCTTATCTTATCGGCACACTGCTTGCTGTTCTCACGCTTTTGGTGATCTGGCGCGGCATTCGGCGTATCACGCGGTTTTGCTCGGTCGTCATTCCCTTTTTATCCTTGGTTTATCTTCTCATGTGCATCGCCGTACTGCTGAAAAACGCATCCGCCATTCCCTCTCTTTTCTCGCAAATCATATCAGAGGCCTTTTCTTTGCGCGCTGTCGGCGGCGGCATCGGTGGCACACTCATTTTTCATGCCATGAAAGTTGGTTTTTCCAAAGGACTTATCACCAACGAAGCAGGATGCGGCACAGCCCCCATCGCACACGCTTCTGCCAATACCGACAGCGCTGTGAAGCAAGGACTTCTCGGTATTGTGGAAGTGTTTTTTGATACCGTTGTCCTGTGTACCGCATCGGGGCTTGTTCTGTTGCTCGCACAGCAAAACACCCCCTCTCTCGATGGCTACGCTCTCGTTTTGGCAGCATTTGAGCCTCTATTCGGTCGTATTGCCGACATCATTCTACCGCTTTGTATTTTCTTTTTTGTTCTTGCCACACTCGTCAGTTGGTCTTATTACGGCAAATCGGCGCTCACCTATTTTACACAAAACCGAATCATCCAAAAATTATATCTTATTCTCTTTTCCATTGTAGCTTTCCTCGGTGCTGTAGGCGAAGCGGGTGTGTTTTGGCAGCTTTCGGATATCACACTCGGACTTATGACCTTTATCAACACAGGCTATCTTTTGTATTTCCGAAAGGATATCCAAACAGAAACCGAGCTGTTTTTGCAAAACGAAACCCATCCCACAGCTAAAAAGCAGTAAGATGGGTATTTTTATCATCAATTGTATTCTAATATTTCCACTTTTTCAAAAAATGCGCGTTTACCGTTTTGAGCATTCTCTTCTCCATTGTATTGCGCGTGCCAAACATACGCTTCGATCAAGAAATAAATCAAAGCCGCCACGGTGCGCTTGATCTTTCGCTCGCGCGTTTCCAATTCTTCTCTTGCAATGCCGTACCCCTCAAGAAACGCGTCTGATAAAATCCACGGATTTCCAAGATCAAAATCCACATCCCCGAAATAGGCGCGATCCACGTCAATGATGGCGGCAAGCTCACAGTGTTTCTCCGATTGCTTCACCAAAACATTGCCGCTCCACATATCTCCGTGACACAGAACAGGCTTTTGGCAAGTCGATAACACAGCCTTGTGCCGTCTGACAGCAGCAAGAATACGCACGCTTTCTGCTTTGGTAAAAAATCCGTCGCGCGATGACTTGCCGACAAGATCCGAAACCTCCGCCAAAACAGATTCGTAAAAGCTTACATAACCCTTTCCAAACAGCACATCGGTTGCCCGTCCAAACGCTTCGCAAGGAATCTCATGCATTTTCCGAAGCAGCCTGCCGCATTCCTCATCCAAGCGATAGCGCTCCTCTTGCAACAGCTTAGCAGAAGAAAGCGGAATGCTGTCTATATATTTCACAATCATGTAATCGCGATCCACAAGCACTCGGTCGGTACTCACAAACAGAACCTCCGAACACGGGATTTCAGCCGTCTTCATACGACGTAGCACCTCAGCTTCGGTAAGCATCATGTCGTGTTCATATCCCATCAAAAGTTCTCTGTGAACAGGACCAAGTCGCAAAATAACAGACGGTGCATTCACAAAATCCACACGGTAAGTTGTATTAAAAAGACCGCCTTGGCAGAGAGAATACCCCTTTACGGTATCATGCGGAAAGTGTAGCACCATCAATTCTTTCAATTCGGTTTCGTTTAATTCACGAAATAAACTCGAAGAAAAAAGACTCATTTCAAACCCCAAACAGCACTACCATGCTTCACAAGTCAGTTGTCTGCAAAAAGCTCTGTGGAGAGATAGCGGTCACCGGTATCGGGCAAAAGTGCCACGATCAATTTGCCGCGGTTCTCTTCCCGCTTTGCCACAGAAATCGCCGCCGCAAGCGCCGCACCCGAAGAAATACCAACAAGAACGCCTTCGCACACAGCAAGCGCTCTTGCCGCAGCATAAGCATCTTCACTTGTCACAGTCAACACTTCGTCATATACGGTCGTATCCAACACATCGGGTATAAAGCCTGCGCCGATTCCTTGAATTTTGTGTGCACCGCTTTTGCCCTCGGACAGTACGGGAGAGTCCTTTGGCTCAACCGCCACCACCGATACCGAAGGCTTCTGTTCTTTCAGGTAACGTCCTGTTCCAGTAAGTGTACCGCCCGTACCCACAGATGCCACAAAGATATCCACCTCGCCGTCGGTCTGTCTCATAATCTCAGGCCCTGTGGTATCATAGTGCGCCATAGCATTGGAGGGATTCTCAAACTGCCCCGGGATAAATGAACCCTCAATCTCCTCGGCAAGTGCCTTTGCCTTTTCAATTGCACCTTTCATGCCAAGTGCGCCCTCGGTCAAAACAACCTCCGCGCCGTATGCCTTCAACAGATTGCGCCGTTCCACGCTCATAGTTTCGGGCATGGTGAGAATCAAACGATAACCGCGCGGCACGGCAGATGCGGCAAGTCCAATGCCGGTATTACCGCTTGTCGGCTCAATGATCACACCACCGGGCAAAAGCTTGCCTTCTCTTTCGGCATCAAGAAGCATTCTCAGTGCCGCGCGGTCTTTCACGCTTCCCGCAGGGTTCATCGATTCTAATTTCACAACAAGTCTTGCCTCAAGCCCGTATTTTTTCTTCAGATTCACAACTTCAAGCATCGGGGTATTCCCCACAAGCTCCGCAAAGGAGCGTTTGATCTCACTCATACTATCCTCCAATGTAAAGCGGTCGGCTTTTTGCCGACCGCTCTCGTTTTTTTCAGAACAATCAAATGATCGCTCGCATACACATTGAAACCGTCATGCCGCAAAGCAGCGCGTCCAGTTCTTTTTTCGTCATATCCTCGACCAAAAGATACAAATCTTCATTTTCTTCTTTCAAAAGCGTGTAGGTAAACGGCATGGCATCAATTGTTTTTCTGTCCGCTTTCACTTTCACACAGTAAGCATACTTTGTCTCACCGTAAGCCGAAAGCTCACAAGTGTTATTGGTGAAGAAGCGATAGCTGTCAGTCTCATCCCCACGGCGAAGGATCGCCAAAATATCACTGATCACAGCACCCGCTGTCGGAAATTTGCCCGCACCCATACCGTAAAACATAAGATCGCCCATATCCCCAGCCGCCACCTTCACGGCATTGAAAACGCCTTTTACCGAAGCAAGAGGATTTTCACTCATCACCACACAAGGGGAAACCGAAAGACTCGGTGCTCCGTTGCTTTGCATTGCCGTGGCAACCAACTTGAGCGCGCCGCCGCAAGACGCGGCAAACGCATTGTGTTCATCGGTCATTTCAGTAATGCCTTCGCAGTACACCGTGTCGCTATCGACAAGCTTGCCCCAAGCCACCGCCGCCAAAATACAAATCTTACGGCAGGTATCAGCACCCGAGACATCGGCAGTCGGGTCAGCTTCGGCATAGCCAAGACGCTTTGCATCATCAAGCGCATCCTCAAACGAAGAGCCGCAGTCGTGCATACGGGTGAGAATATAGTTGGTCGTACCGTTCAGAATACCGTCAATGCGATCAATACGGCAGCCTTTGAGCGAATCGTCAAAGGCGTGCAAAATCGGAATACCGCCGCCGACCGACGCTTCATACAAGTAATGAACACCGTTTTCTTTGGCTGCCTGCAAAAGCTCGGCACCGTGTTTTGCTACCACGGCTTTATTGGAGGTAACAACGCTTTTTCCTGCTTTCAGAGCCGCCAAAGAATATTCAAAGGCAGGCGTTGTGCCGCCCATCATTTCACAAACGATCGAAACCGAAGGGTCGCACAAAATCTCCTGCATACTCTTGACAGCGCGGTCTTCATAACCGCTACCCGTCAAATCGCGCTTGTCAAGCACGTATTTTACCGCAATGTCATCGCCGGCAGCTTCCTGTATATACGCAGCATTTCGTGTGAGCATTTCCGCCACACCGCTTCCAATGTTGCCGAATCCGAGAATTGCAATTTGCGTCATTTGTCATCATCCCTTCACTTATGTCAATCCGTGCAAAAAACCAAGTCTTTTGTTAATACACAAGTATAGCATCTTTTCCTTTTTTTGTCAAGACTTTCCACCGAGTTTGTTATGAGAGGAAATACAGATTTCGGTATGCAAAATCATACTGCCCCAAATGAAATAAAATTATCACCAAAATCGCATAAATGCTTGACTTTCTCTTTTTGTCAAGCTATAATGACAATAGCTATTTTTGGCAAAAATTCACATCTTGAGGTGTAACTATGTTTTGTGAAGCTTATTCCAACAGAATGTGCCGAAAACTCGAAGGAGTTAATAAAATTTACGCCAACCTGATGTATAACAAGGTTGATGAAATTTCGGGACTTTCTTATCTTGAAACGCTTGATCATCTGAGAAAAGCGCCCACCGAAGGTCTTGCGCCTTTGGCAAACGGAACCACTTGGGGCGGCGAATACATGAATATGTGGATCGTCGGTTCGTACACAGTGCCTGCCGAACTCGAAGGCAAATCCCTGTGGTTGGTTCCCCACACCGATGCGTATGAAACGCTCTATTTCCGCAACGGTACGCCTGACGGTATCTTCAACAGCAAGGGCGACTATATGGGCATCATGCACTCTGTGCAGGTTCTCACCAAAGACGCCAAGGCAGGCGAAACCATTGACGTAGCGCTCGAATGCTATGCGGGTCACTTTCAGGTTGATGAAAAGCCCTATAACTACTACGGTCAGGACAATCCCAAGGGCGGCAGCTATAAACACACCTTTACCTCCCTTGACGTTTGCGTGATCAATGAAGAAATCTACGATTTCGTATTCAATCTTAATATCGCCACCCAGATGGCGCAAATGAAGGATCAGAACAACTACGTCCGCGCCCGCGCCCGTACCGCTTGCGAACAGGTTTTTGCTTCGATCATCCAGTACCCTGCCCACTACTCGGCAGAAAAGGTACAGGCATCTGTCGTTAAGAGCAACGCCATCCTGCGCGAATTCCTCACCAAGTCAAAATCCGATTCCAGCCGCGGCGAAGTCGGCATCATCGGCAGCTCCCATCTCGACACCGCATGGCTTTGGACAGTTGCCGAAACGGTTCGTAAATCCGCTCGTACCTTCTCCAACGTCTGCGCATTGATGGACCGTTACCCCGAATACAAATTCCTGCAATCCTCTGCCCTTCACCTCGATTGGCTGAGACGTCAGTATCCTGACCTCTTTGAAAGAATTTCCAAGTACATCAAAGAAGGCAGATACGAGCCTAACGGCGGCGTATGGGTGGAGTGCGACTGTAATATCACCTCGGGCGAACTCATGGCAAGACAGTTCCTGTACGGTCAGCTTTATACCAGAAAGCATTTTGATTACACCGCAGACTGCTTCTGGCTGCCCGATACCTTCGGTTACAATGCCGCTATCCCGCAGATCATGCTCGAAAGCGACGTGAAGTATTTCTACACCACCAAGATGAGCTGGAATGACCTCAACCGTTTCCCCTTCACCACCTTCAAGTGGAAAGGCATCGACGGCTCTTCGGTTCTCACCCACCTGCACCTCATCGATGTCTCGCCCGACGTTGCTGACGTTGTTAAAAACATTGCTGATGTTACCAACAAGCAGGGCTTTGAACAGAAGCTCCTTCCCTTCGGTCACGGCGACGGCGGCGGAGGACCTACCTCGGCAATGCTCGAAAAGGCAAGACGCATCAAGGATGTCGAAGGACTTCCCGAAACCTACTATACCACCGTCAGCAACTTCATGAAGCAGGCTGAAAAAGCGCAAGACGCACTTCCCACCTACGCAGGCGAGCTTTATCTCGAACTTCACCGAGGTACACTCACACAGATGCACGACATCAAGCGCACCAACCGTAAGTGCGAATTTGCACTCCACGATATGGACTACTTCAATGTTCTCGCCGATAAGGATAAGGACGATAAGACCACTGAACTATACGAAGTTCTCCTTCAGAACCAGTTCCACGATATTCTGCCCGGCACCTGCTACACAGGCGTAACCCAAAAGGCTGTTGAAGAAAATACCGCCGTCATCAACGAAGCAAACGCTATCTCCAAGGCAACGGCCTCTACCCTTACCGAAGGCGAAGGCATCACCTACTTCAACACCACCTCGTTCGATCGTAATGACTGCATCGTAACCGATGACAACGGCAAGTATCCCGTCGGCTGCCCCGTTCAGCTTTACACCAACCTCAAGGGCGAAAAGAAAGCCATCATCGGCGGCGTACAGATCGACGCAATGGGCGCTGCTTCCTTTGCCACAACCACAACACCCGAAGAAGCTCCCTCCCCCTTTACTTTTGCCAACAACACTCTCGAAACTCCCTTTGCCAAGGTTGTATTCGATGAAAACGGCGGTATGGCATCCTTCTATGATAAGGAAGCTGGCAGAGAGCTTCGCCGCGAAGGCGCAGAACCGCTCAACACCATCTACACAGGTGAAGACGTACCGAACTCCTGGGATAACTGGGATATCGACTACGAAACCATGCTGAAGGTATTCCCCCAGAAGGAACTCCTCTCCTTTGAGGTCGTTTCGGACGGCGGACTTGCTTTCATCATCCGTGCAAGCTATAAGGTAGGCAGCTACTCTAAGCTCACACAGGATATCATCTTCTATGCCGACACCGCTAAGGTTGATTTCCACACCGTCGTGGACTGGCAGGATAAGCACACCCTCTTGAAGGTGGGCTTTGACGTGGACATCAACTCGCTCACCGTAAAGAACGAGATCCAGTTCGGACACATCGACCGTCCTACCACCGAAAACAACAACTACGAAGTTGCCAAGTTCGAAATCTGCAACCATAAGTGGAGTGACCTCTCGGAATCCCGCTACGGTGTTGCCATTCTGAACGACTGTAAGTACGGCATTTCGGCAGACGGCTCCAACCTCCGTCTCACCCTCCACACCGGCGGTACGCACCCCGACGTAACCGGTGACGCAGGTGTTCACGAAATGACCTACTCCTTCCTGCCCCATAACGCTCCCTTCTCGGTTGACAGCGTTGTGAAGCCCGCATACCTGCTCAATATGCCCGCCGTTGCCATCGACGGTACGCTGAAGAACGACTTCTCACCCGTCCTCGGCATCGATGCTGACAATATCATTTGCGAGGCTGTGAAGCCCGCTGAACTTGTCAAGAGCGCTTACGTTGTCCGTCTCTATGAGGCTGAGCGTTGCCGCACCAATGCCAAGATTTACGTTGGCAAGGACGTCAAGAAGGTTTACCGCACCAACATCCTCGAGGATATCAAGCAAGAACTCCCCATCAAAGACGGCTATGTTGAATACAGCTTCAAGCCCTTTGAAATCGCAACCTTCATGCTCACTAAGTAATAAAGCAAAAAACCGTTCCCTCAGCAGAGGGAGCGGTTTTTATTTATGTTTTGTTATCTTTATTCGTTTACCGTATCGGCAATAAACTGCGCGAGACTTCCCCACTCTTCTATAACGACAGGCTCTTCGTGACTGAAACGGATAACAGATCCGTTTTTACAAAACAGAATCTTGTCGCCATCGGGGCACTTGCCAATGACCATTCCGTTCGGCTTTTCTTCAAGCAACTCTTCCGCTTGCAGTTCATCAAAAAAGACGGCGTTTTCCGCGCAAGCATCTTTGTAAGAAAAAAGCTCATATTCATCCGAAAGAAAACCGCCGTTTGTAATCAGATAGTACGGAAGCATCGGCGCATATTCAGTTTCCGCAACACTCGTACTTAGCGCTTTGGGGAGCGCTTTTTGGAAATCGTCTTTGCGCTCTTTCTTCGCATTTCGAAGTAGTTTCAACGCTTCCTTTTCCGAAACCGCATAAATTGGTCGAGGCACGAGTTTGAACTTTTCATATTCCGCATTCCTTTGCGCCATAAACGAGGCAAGCGGGCGATCCTTAACAACCGTCTTATCCAAGATATAACCGCCCGGAACTTCTTTCACAATGAGAGCAGGTCGAAGCGCGCTTGACGGAAGCGCTTTTTCGCGTAATAAAACTTCCGCAAAGTCTTTATGAATTAAAAAAACATCTTTCTTACGATTGGTATATGTTTTTCCAAACATCTCGTATGTTCTTGTTGTATAGGCGTGAGCAATGCTGCATTTCGGCATATCGGATTCAAGATAGCAAGACGGCACTGTCACCTGTTGCAGCTTGTAAAAAACATTGACTATTTTGGGAAGATATCCACCCAAAGCCTCTGCTTTTTCCTTGTCTTCCACATCGATTTCTTCAACAACCGAAATGGTGGGAATCTGTTGATTGGCATACAGTTGGAAATACTGTTCCGCTTCGTATTTTCCCTTATCCTTTGCCCAACAAAAATCGACGTCCGTAATGTTGTAACGGATACAAGCATTTCGAAAACGCTCGGGAACGCAATAATGCCAATAATCCCATTTCACAGAAGCTTTCATTTCATGATAGGCGCGTAAAATATAAGCCTTGGTTTTTCCGCCTTGCTCACTTTTAACCTCTTCATAGTCGCACACGGTAGAATCCTTAAAGACTTCGGGAATCAACTCATACCAATCACTTTCGTAATCAATATAGTCTCTCGTATAAACGCCTCTTGCTTTCCACCCGTTTGTTTTGCAAAATTGATCAATAGCAGAAAGAATCTCGTCTGCGCGAGGATCAGACAGCTTCAAAACACTCCAACCAACACAATCGCATTTTAGACCCAGAGAGTGAACAAATTCTATGTTTCGACGGTATTTTTCGTCATCCTCTATACTCTTATCATCATTGTCAAGGATCCACCACAATTCTTCAATCAGTTTCATGTGCCACCTCCGGATTGTACTCAATTATATATTTTTATACGCTGTCAGTTCACTAAGATTCTCTAACTCCCACCGCTATCTGCCGGGCTTTTAACATCATGATTGTAAACAAAATCTATGTAATCATTCAAAATAGTACAAATAGTCGTTATAAGTATAATACTCTTTGGTTTGCTCTTGATATTTTTCGCAAACATCAGTACAGTCACGAGAACGCTTTGCTCTTTCGACTTCATCCTCGGTATAAAAAAACAAGTCACTTTTCTGTGTTATCATTATATCTTTTGTGCAGAATAGTTCGCCGGGGATATTCCCAACAGGACACATGTTTCCATACCGACAAGTCAAACAACACTGAATCTTAACATTATCCGGCAACTTTTTTTGAAGATCAGCAAATGCGTCCATCCAAAGATAATCTTTACCATATCCCCATAATTCTTTTTCACCATATTTGATACCAACTGAAACAGATGGTCCTTCTACTTTGTCGCCCCCAAAGGAATATACATCTTCGTCATGGCAGATAATATGTGCGTCAAATTTGCACTCTCCGCTCGGTGTTGAAAGCATGACGACTTTTTTATACTGCTTATGTAGTTCGTACCATGCCTTTTTTCGATAATCGTTCCACTCTATATCAACATCAGAAAAAACAAAACGAGCAGAAAAATAAGGATCAATTCCGCATGCACCAAGCTCCCAAACAACATTATCAGAAGCAATTCCTATAACTGTAATTGAATTTCGCAATTCGGCTTCAAACATTTTACGAGCGATTGAATCCGTGTGAATAATGAGAGGTTCATCTGTATAAGATTGCCCGTTCTCATCCGTTTTCCAAGTACGACCTGGTTCAAATTCCTTTAATTCAAACCCATAAAAAGTAATACGAGCTTCGGAGATTTCCATATCGGTTCCCGAATTATTAGGAGCGGCATCTTTATGAACATTCAAATATTTGGCAGAAACAATCAATCGGGTATCTTCCCAAGATACAAAAGACAATTCGGAATCGTGAAATTCAAAATCTTGAAGTCGATTGGTTGAAGAATATTGCATACCCATACTCCTTTTGTTTTTATAATAATTTTACAACAACTATGTAAACATTTCAACCATTTCACCAAATTAGACAAATCTATAAAAAATCACAATTTATTTCAGGTCGTATTTTTGTTGAAAATCCTTCACCGCCGTCTTGATAGAAACGTCAATTCGTCCGTCACAAAAGCGTTTAATATGATTGGGAATGCTTTTATAATACGCTTCAGCAATTCCACCGGCAATGCACGCCTGCGTATCGGCGTCACCGCCAAGAGAAATTGCTAGTCTTATCGCACTCTCATAATCCGAAGATTCAAGAAAAGCAATGATGGCGGGCGGAACGCTATACGAGGTACGGCTGTTGAACACATGGGTTTCTTTGATAGACGCAAGAGGAACTGATAGCTTGTAACCGAATGTTTTTTCCAAATACGCCTTGATGGTATCTTTGCATTCGCCGTTTCGCGCCAAAAAGATGGCAGAAGCAACGGCCTGTGCCCCCTTGATGGCTTCGCGATGGTTGTGCGTAGGAAGACAGCTTGCCTTGGCTTGCAAGAGTGTTTGTTTTAACGTGTCATAGGCGTACCCGATAGGAATAACGCGCATAGCCGCGCCGTTGGCATAGCTGTGTCCGTTTTTGGCATACGGGTCTTTTGCCCAAGAAGCAAACATATTTCCGAATCCCGCGTGCGGATGGTAGGAATAATATTGACGGTACCTTGCAGCGTATTCTTTGGCGCGGGCGCGAATCTTCCACCCGGATATGTCAGAGGGGTTGTCGAGAATTGCTTTGCATACCGCTGCAGTCAAAACGCTGTCATCGGTAAAAGAACTGTCTTTGTTAAATTCAAAATCATAGTTTTTCGTGCAGTGTACTTCATAATATGAACCGATCACATCTCCGTATATAGCACCAAACATCACATCACCGCCTTTCTTGGGTTAATTATATCATAAATCCGCGAACATTTCAACCATTTCACCAAGTTACACAAATCTATAAAAAATCACACAAAAAACGCTTGACAGATACAAAAAACTGTGATACAATAACTTGGTCACGAATATTGGGATATCGCCAAGCGGTAAGGCACAAGACTTTGACTCTTGCATTCGCTGGTTCGAATCCAGCTATCCCAGCCAATACAAAAGCCACCCAATCGGGTGGCTTTTGTATTGGTTTTGATTCAATTCACGATTCGAACCACTCCACAGCTTGGCTGTGGATAGGCTTTGCGCCTTGCTGAACAAACAAATATAGCAAACAATAGCGCAAAGCAAGGTTCTGAATCCAGCTATCCCAGCCAAAAAATCCGATGCGAAAGCATCGGATTTTTTTATCCAAGCCGCAGGCTTAGCATATCATCACCGCGCGAAGCGTGGTGCATATCATCAAGGGCGGTAAACCGCCCTTGTATCTCATCACGCGCCAGCGTGCATTTCCCTGCGGCTTGATGATATACCGCAACAAGTTGCGGATGATATACAAAGCTTCGCATTGATAATATACACGCCTTCGGCGTGATTGAGATGCGAAGTGTCGAAATTTTGAAGATGCATTTCGAGCTTTTCGGGTCTCTCGACAGATTTGAACCGGCGAAACAGTTGAAATGTTTACATTCTTGTGGTATAATGAACGCAAGAAAGGTGGTGAAATCATGAAAAAAGAAATATTGAATGGTACTCGTATTCCTTACGAACTTTCCGTAGAAGAACTTAGCAAAATGTTATCTTCTCCGATTATGAAGGATTTTTCCCTTGCGTGCGAAGCATTGTCATATAAAAATGATGCCGCTGCGTACGAAACTATGAAATCCTACATAAACGACAAGGATAAATACCGCCGACTGTATATCTTAAAAACGATTTTCCGTCATCCTAATGCCGTTGAATTGATCGATTTTCTTGAAAACGCGATCACCTCTGATGATTCTTTGTTTGTGGAAAACGGACTGATTGTTATATCCGAATACGGAATTAAAGTTTCTGATTCATTGTTGCTCTTGGTTGTTACCAAGCATTTACCAAATCTCTACACCGCTATACGATCATTAAACACACTTGACATTTGCGAAGAAAATTACACAAAGCTGACGGCGCTTTTCTCAAGAGCCGAACAATGTGTTCAAAAAGAAGTTATCGGAGAGGTTCTTGCTGACAAATATCTACCCTCTAAATCAAAAGAATTATTCGAACTGTTTTCCCATGATAGATTTGCCAAAATCAGATTGTTGGCAATTAAGATCGCAAAAGAACACGGATATAATCTTTCGGCTTTCTTATCTGATATGGACGGTCATGTAAAAAAACTTGCTACAAAGTTCTTGGGAGAGTTATCATTTCTTTCAGCATATATTTCACAATACCGCATTGATGTTTCCGATGATTTGGAATCTGCAATTATATATAACCCCAATAGTGAAGACCATCTATACATTGAATACGATAAAGCGGATGAGTTCTCACCATATATGCTTTCATTTTCATTTCAGCACGTTCATCTAACTGACGAAGAAAGTGCAAAAGAATGGATAGATTTTATTTTAAGTGAAGATGTTTTTTCAATAGAATATTTTTGTGGTGAAGATCGGCGATTTGGTGGGCAAATCAGCGCAAAAGAGCTGAGTAATTTATCGTATGATTATTTAGAACAAGATACCGGCTATTACGGTATAACAAAATTGTTTCAAATAGTCGATCACTTCAAGATTAGAGGCTGGAGTAGAAAAAACGATTTTGACGGATGTTTTGTTGAAAAAGGCAATACTATTCAGATAGATAAGATAGGTGGCGGCAAACATGGATAATTATTTGATGATTGAAAGGTTAAAAAAAGCAGGACTCCACTTTGATCAGGGACTTTCTGACATTGAAATCCAAAAAATCGAAAATGCGTTCGGGTTTCGCTTTCCCAGAGAAATAGCCTCGTTTTTCTCTTGCGCTTATCCCGTTGGAGGAGGATTCTTTAACTATCGAGATATCTCGCAGAAAAATATAGATAGGTTTTATGACTTTCAAAAAGAAATTGTTGAATCCTTTGAGTTTGATATCCAAAACAATACCGGCTCATTGCAGGCAATGTTAAAAGCGTATTTAGGTGAATTCACCAATACCGAAGACTTCAAAGAGGCAATCATGAAAGGTCTTGAAAACAGTCCTAAACTAATCCCTTTTTGTGCCCACCGTTGCTTCTTTGACGGAATAGATGACATGCCCATAGTATCCTTTTGGCAAGCGGTAGATACCATCATCTATGGTTATGATCTTGAAAACTATTTTGAATCCGAGTTCTTGGGCAACAATGATGATAACTTATCCGAAGAAATTTACGATAACATCACTGAGAAATTAAAGGCCACAGGGATTTGGTATTATATCATTGAATAGTACATCCCCCTTTTCCAAGCATGGCGCATTCCCTAACGTTCTTGAAAAAATCACCAAAAATAGCATTGACATTTTAAGAGAATCTTGCTATAATGTACTAATATAGTATCAAGGAGGGCGTTATGGAACAGATTATAGCATTTTGTAAAGAGTATTTCATTGAGTTCAACTGGGTGTCTGTCATAGTCAGAATCATGCTCGCCGTTATCTTGGGTGGCATCATCGGCAGCGAAAGAGGTAAAAACGGTAGCCCTGCCGGATTAAGAACGCATATTCTCGTCTGCGTAGGCTCTGCTATGACGGCGCTCATCAGCATCTATATTGCAAGTATCGGAAGTTCCGGCGATGTCGGCAGAATCCCCGCACAAGTCATCTCCGGTATCGGTTTCCTCGGCGCAGGTATGATTATCGTCAAAAAGAATAATGTCATTACCGGTCTCACAACCGCCGCGGGTATGTGGGCAACCGCAACCATCGGCATTGCACTCGGCTACGGCTTTTATCTTGGCGCACTCATTGCCACCGGCGCGTGCATTTTCACAGCAGCCTTTTTAACAAGACTCGAAAGACGAAGAAAAAAATCCATGCACCTTTATGCCGAAATCTGCCAAGCTGAATCCGCAGGCAGTATCACCGATGAAATACGCAAGATGCTCGGCCACGAGGCATTGATCGAAGTTTCAAGCGCCAGAAGCGGCATCCACGGTAATATAGGTCTTTACATTACGGCAAACACGCACAATAACGATACATCCTGCCGAGAACGCATTGAAGAGATTAACGGCATCTTTTTCGTGATAGCCGAATAAAAACATAACAAAATCCCGAAACCGAAGTTTCGGGATTTTGTATTATGCAACGTAGATTTTTTTCACCGTTTCTTCTTTCGCCTTCTCTTCTTCAACGGCAGAAGCATCCATCTGCCCCAAAGCATTGCAACGCTCGCACAGCTCTTTGGCAATGGCAAAACGGTCGCCGCCGTGCGCAAATAATTCGGACAGCATCACAGGCTTGTCAACAAGATAGGTCTTGCTTTCCTTTTGATAATACGCAACATAGATCGGAACATCCATTCCCTTTTTCAAGCATCTCTCGGTAAGAAGCGTAAAGCCCGCGTGAAAGCCTTCCAGAACATCAAGATACCCTTTTGCGGAATCTTCGGGAAAGATCACAATACTGTCTTTATTTTCAAGTGTGCGAACACTCTCTTTCAAGGTTTTGTTAAACCGAAGATCGGAATAGAGATCAAATCGAGTCCCTTGTAAAATAAAAACGTCAAGGGCGAAGCGATCAAACAAAATAAACGGGCAAGATACAGATTCCAATGCTTCTTTTCGTGATAGAAAACTCTCGTTTGGTAACGGTAAAGTGAGCGAAGCCCCGAATTCATTTCATGCGCACCCCAAAAACGGAAATTCACATTCCCGTAAAGTTCCCATGCAAGCGGTGCCGCCGTTCCCACATGATTGCTTAAAATGATCGACCCGTCACGAATCGGCTCACCCAAATACACAAAGTCTGTTTTTCTAATAAAAATCCGCATGATTTTCTTCAAAAAACGAAACCACGCCTTTCGTCTCGGCTTCATCAATCAACACTCCTTATCCTATTGTAGATACCTAATTTTACCGCCCCTAT
>JAFXJX010000059.1 GCA_017532025.1 Clostridia bacterium
GATGACGGCGGCTGAGATCGGCGTGAGAGAAAGCCGCATGATCGTTGGCGATTACGTATTGACCGAGCAGGACTGCCGAAACTGCGTGAAGTTTGAGGATGCGATCGCGGCTTGCAACTATGACATTGACATTCACAACCCCGAGGGTACGGGAACCAGCCATTATTATTTTCCGGCAGGGGCGTATTACACCATTCCGTATCGCAGTCTGATCCCGAGTGGCGTTTCCAACCTGCTTGTGGCGGGAAGATGCATTTCCTCTGATCACGGCGCGCAGGCGTCCTATCGCATCATGCCTGTTGTATGTTGCATCGGTGAAGCGGCAGGCGTGGCGATCAGCTTGGCTGTCAAACATAACAGCACGGTGCGTGAAGTCAACATAAGCGAACTGCAAAGCATTCTGAAACAGAACGGCGCCTATATCGGGATATGAATAGGCTATGCAATTGAAAGAAGCAGCGTTGGCTTGTTTTTGAATAATCGCTCGTCAAGATAGAGAAGTGGAGGTTTTATGCAATACAAGGATTTTGAGATTATCGATTTTCACATTCATCCGTTTTTTGAGGAAAAACACAACATTTGTTCACACATTCCGTACTGCCGTATGAGTGCGGACGGGACAAAGAAAATTTTTGACAACTTAGGCGTATCCCATATTTGCGGATCGGTTCTTACCACATACGATCATCATGGCGACTATGCAAGCGTTTGGGGGCGGATTCTTGACGAAAATGAAACCGCACTGAAGCTGCGTGAGTATTATGGCGGATTCTATATTCCCGGCTTTCACGTTCATCCCGATTACGTGGAGGAATCGATTGCGGAAATTCATCGGATGCACGCACTCGGCGTAAATCTGATCGGGGAGCTGTGCCCTTACTTCCACGGTTGGAGCGACTATTCCTGTGATGGCTTTTCCAAGATTCTTGACGAAGCGGAACAATACGGTATGGTCGTCAGCTTTCACTCCATGGGCGAGGATGAGATGGATCGAATGGTACAAGCACATCCGGGTGTTACCTTTGTGGCGGCGCATCCGGGCGAATATAACGCTTTTATGCGACACATGGCGCGCATGAAGATGAGCGATAACTATTATCTGGATCTTTCGGGCTACGGCATCTTTCGCCACGGAATGCTCAGGCATGCCATTGATGAATTTGGTGCGGAACGCTTCTTGTTTGGCTCGGACTATCCGACCTGTAGTCCGGCTATGTATATCGGCGGCGTGCTGCTCGATGAGTTGATTACCGACGAAGAAAAAGAGTTGATCTTTTCCAAAAACGCGAAAAGGATTTTGAAGCTGTAAAGACAGGAAGAGGCACTGCTTATTCGGTTGGTGATACAATCGAAATCTTTTATGATAGGACAGTTGTTGATCTCTCTCGGGTACGAAGGGTAGATTGAATCAAAGACCATCGTTTGATGGTCTTTTCCATTTCTTGACATGACACGCATTGTATGCTATAATCGAACCATAGATTAAAGGGGGACATATTATGGAAAACTATATGAGTGTTGATAAAAATATGATCGATCAGAGCATGATCGGTAACACCGAAGTGGTTTGGTACGATATCAAAAAAGCGCCGTTTGCGCTTCACGGCTTTTACGATCCGCTCAATACGCCCTATTACCGCCGTGTTCCCGCTGACGTTGCCGAGGCAGCTTCCGAGGGTGTGGATAAGCTCGCCCGCGAATCGGCAGGCGGCCGCGTTCGCTTTGCGACCGATTCGCCCTATATTGCCATTCGTGCGAAGTTTTTGGCTGTTGGGCGCTCTCCACGCATGACCTTGACAGGCACTGCCGGCTTTGATCTGTATGTGGACGGTGAATACGGCAGCCGTTTTTTGAAAGAATTCCGTATGCCTTACGAGATGGAAGATTATTACGAGCAGCTTCTCAAAACACACGGCAACACGATGCGTACCTTTACGGTCAATTTTCCTCTTCATTCGGTCGTTGAGACTTTGGAAATCGGTTTGAAGCCGGGGGCGGCTTTGGGTGCGCCGAGACCCTACCGCGATATTGAGCCGATCGTGTATTACGGCTCCTCGATTGTTCACGGCACAGCGGCATCTCGTCCGGGATTCTCCTATTCGTCGATCATTTCAAGAGAGATGAATCTTGACTTTGTAAACCTCAGTTTTTCGGGTCAGGCGAAGGCGGAGCCTGTCCTTTGTGAGTGGATGGCAACACTTCCCATGAGTGTTTTTGTTTGTGATTACGACCACAACGCGCCTGACGTGGAGCATCTTGAAAAGACGCATTATCCGCTGTATGAGGCGATCCGCGCGAAGCATCCCGACGTTCCGTATATCATGATCACGCGCCCCGACTATTGGACACAGTACGCCGATCAAGAGAAGATTCTGAAGCGCCGTGACGTGATCATGGAATCTTATTTGAAAGCGCGTGCAACGGGAGACAAGAATGTGTATTTCATCGACGGGCTGAGCTTTAATGTGATGCCGCATCAGTACGAAATGACGGTTGACAGTATTCATCCCAACGACACGGGCTTTGTGCGCATGGCTGACACCATCGGCACGGTGATCAGACACATCCTCGAAAAAAGAGGATGACTTGATAGGAGAAAATCAAATGTCGATTCGATATTTCAAAGACAAAAAGCGCTTTATCATTAACACCAAGCACACGACGTATGCGTTTGACGTGGCGTATGATCACTATTTATATCACACCTATTACGGAAAAAAGACGGGCAAGATTCCCGATCCGCATTTTTATACGATCTCGTTTGCGCCCTATCTTGCGGGTCAGCATCCGAGAAGCTCCCCTGATTCCTTTCCGCTTGAAGTTTCGTTCTACGGCTCGGGCGATTTCAGACCAAATTCGCTCCGTATGTCAAGTGACGGCACTGGCGTTTGCGACTTTGTCTATCAGTCCTACCGTATTTTCAAGGGCAGAGTGGCGCTTGACTCACTTCCCGCAGCGCGTGCAGACGGTGCGACACAAACCCTCGAGATCACACTTCTTGACGAGGTGACAGGTTGCCGCTTAAAGCTCTATTACACTGTGTTTGCCGATCTTGACGTGATCAGCCGCTACATGATTTTGGAAAATGACGGTAAGGACAGCGTGACAATTGAAAAGTGTATGCCCCTGACGCTTGATTTTTGCCGTTCGGATTTTGATATGGTATCCTTTTACGGTACATACAACCAAGAGATGCGTTTGCAGAGAAATCCGCTTCATCACGGAACACAGTCGGTCTATTCGAACCGCGGCGCATCCTCTCACCACTATAACCCCTTTCTTGCGATTTGCGATCACAAGGCAAGTGAGGAGAGAGGCGAGGTGTACGGCTTTAATTTTGTGTATTCCGGCTCTTTTCTTGACGAAGTGGACGTGGATCAATTAAACCGCACGCGCGTTTCAATCGGTCTTGGCAGCGAATGCTTCCGCTACACGCTGGAGGCAGGGGAGACGTTCTCTTCACCCGAAGCGATTATGACCTATTCAGCAAAAGGCTTTGGAACGATGACACGCAATCTCCATAAGTTCGTGCGAAATCACATCATGCCTGCGAAGGCTCTTGCACCTCATCCTGTGGTTTTGAATACTTGGGAAGCTTGCTATTTTAACATCGACGCGGAAAAGCTTGTGGCATTTGCCAAAGAGGCGAAAGCTGTCGGTTTTGATATGCTCGTGATGGATGACGGTTGGTTTGGTGCGCGAGACAATGACCGCGCAGGTCTTGGTGACTGGTTTGAAAACCGCAAAAAATTCCCCGAGGGTCTTGGCTCGTTTGTTTCCAAGATCAAGGCAGAAGGCATCAAGTTTGGTATTTGGATCGAGCCTGAAATGGTGAATCCCGATTCCGACCTTTACCGAAACCATCCCGATTGGGCGCTTCGTGTGAGTGGCAGAGAACCGCTTCTTTCGCGCAATCAATTGGTGCTCGATATGTCAAACCCCGAGGTGCTTGACTATCTGATGAAGCAATTTGACGAAACCTTTGGTGATTTGCCGATTGATTATTTCAAATGGGATATGAACCGCCATATGAACAACGTGGGCTCGTCTTTCTTACCGAGTGACAGACAGGGCGAGATTCACTTTCGCTATATGAAGGGCGTTTACCGCCTTCTTGAATGGTTTGCCAAGCGTTTTCCGAACGCTGTGATCGAGACCTGCTCGGGCGGCGGCGGACGTTATGATCTTGGCATGATGCAATACGGCATTCAGATCTGGACAAGTGACAACACCAATCCTTATGATCGCACGCGGATACAAGCGGCGGCGCTTCTTGCGTATCCTGCGGCTACTATGTCCTGCCATGTATCCAATCCGCGTGATAATTTGAAATCACTCGACTATCGCTACAAAGTCGCTGTGGGTGGTATGCTTGGGTATGAGCTGAATATTTTGAACATGAGTGATGAGATCAAATCGATCATTGCGGAGCAGATTACGGAGTACAAGAGCTTTGAAGATATCGTGCGCCTGGGGGATTATTACAGTCTTACATCCCTTGAAAAATATGACTATTCGGCGTATTACTATGCCAAAGGAAATGAGATCCTTCTTACCGTGATTGAGAAAAAGGGATGCCGTAAGGAAAGCACCAAAAAGCTAAAGATTAAGGCGGCAAAGTCGGATGCTATTTACACCGATATTCGTACAGGAAAAACTTACAGCGGACAATCCTTGAAAGATGGGCTTGTGCTTGAACTCACGGGTGAACCGGACAGCGCGCATCTTATGTATCTGAAAGAAGGGCAATGATACGATGAAATTTATGACATTCAACACCCAGCACTGCTTGAATTACATAACGCGGACAATTGATTTTGACGTGATGGCAGAGGCAATTCTGGCTTGTGGTGCCGATGTTGTCGGGCTGAATGAAATGCGAGGCTTGGGTACAGATGCGGAGTACACCGCGCAGGTGGAAACACTTGCTTCGCTCACCGGGATGAGATACTTTTATTTTGCCAAGGCGATTGATGTATCAGGCAAAGGTCCGTATGGAAACGGACTCCTTTCCAAAAAGCCGATTCTGAAGGCGGAGACAATTATGATCCCCGACCCCGTAATCAAGGGGAAGGGCAGGCGGTACGAAACACGCTGTCTTTTGAAAGCCGAGATTGAAGGGGGCATTACGGTATTTGTGACGCATATGGGGCTCAATCCCGAGGAAAGACAAAATGCCGTTGAAACCGTAATCGATCATATGGCAGAGAAAAAATGTGTTCTGATGGGAGATTTCAACATGGAGCCGAGCGATCCGATATTGTTTCCTATCTATGATGCGATGCAAGATACTGCAACAGCATTCGATTCTGTCAAGCTGAGTTTTCCGTCGGATGTACCTCTGGTGAAGATTGACTATATTTTTGTATCTCGTGATGGGAATATCCTATCTGCCGATATTCCCGCCATTGTGGCGTCCGATCACAGACCGCACGTGGCAGAGGTGTTTTTTAGCTGACGGTTTTTTGAATCTTTTTTTTAACTCTTGCTATTTTGTGAAACCATGGTATAATGTAGTATAGAATAGATACAGAGGTTGATTGTTATGCGATATCGTTTACAGCGTTTTTTCTGGGGCAGAAATGGATTTGATGCGCTTGCCAACACGGTTATGGTGGCATCCTTGATCGTGATGGTGGGAAGCGGATTCATTCCGATTCCGATTCTCGGCTTGTGTTTGTATTTGCTTTCGTTTGCGGGCTTGATCTACAGTTATTTCCGCTGTTTTTCACGGAATCTTTTCAAACGCAGACAGGAGAATTTTCGATTCAAAGAGTTTTTCCGTGTGAGAAAACTCAAATGGAAAGAGAGAAAGACTCACCGCTATTTCAAGTGCCCGCACTGCAAAGCGTGGATGCGTGTGCCGAAAGGAAGAGGTGCGATCACGGTAACCTGCCGTGCTTGCCGGTTTCGATTTGATAAAAAATCATAAAGAAAAGGAATTTCAACATGAACACCAAAAAGGGGAATGCCTGGGGACTTTTGCCCATGGGCGTATTTATTGTTTTTTACCTGACACTTGGCATTTTGTTTGAATACGTAATGGAAATCCCGATGGGCTTTTACAACGTACCGATCGTGGTGGCGTTTCTTGTGGCAATTCTGGTTGCTTGCCTTCAGAATCGCAAGGTAGATTTTGAAACCAAGCTTTCTCTGATGGGTCAGGGTGTTGGCGACAAAAATATCATCACAATGCTTCTCATTTTTATGATGGCAGGTATTTTTGTGGGTGTTGTTGGCAGAGAAAGTGCCGAAAGCGTTGCATATTTTGTGCTTTCGATCACGCCGCCCCGTCTTGCTGTGTGTATGCTGTTTCTCATCAGCTGTTTTATTTCCACAGCAATGGGTACTTCTGTGGGTACGATTACTTTGATCACACCAATCGCGGTGGCAATTGCGCAGTCGTCGGGTTTCTCGGTGGCGCTTTGTGTGGGAACTGTGGTCGGCGGTGCGATGTTCGGTGACAATCTTTCTTTTGTGTCTGACACCACAATTGCCGCCTGCAACGGGCAGGGCTGTGCGATGAAAGATAAGTTCCGCACGAACTTTTTGATCGTTCTTCCTGCGGCAATTGTTACATTCTTTTTGATTCTGTTCCTGTCTTTTCAGGCAGACATACAGGCAAACCCCACATCGGATTACGATCTTGTGCAGATCATTCCGTATGTTTTGGTTCTCATTAGCGGGGTGATCGGTATCAACGTATTTGTCACACTTCTGATCGGTATTCTTTCGGGTTGTGTGATTATGCTCAGCACCTCGGCCGTGGATGTTCCCGGACTTCTTGCCAATATGGGCGCGGGTGCTTCGGGTATGTTTGAAACCGCTATGGTGGCAATTCTGGTTGCCGCACTTTGTGCGCTTATCCGTCAGAATGGCGGTTTTGATGCGCTTCTTAACGGTATTCGCAAGGTCTTCCGCGGAAAGCGCGGCGGTCAGCTTGGCGTGGGACTTCTTGTGGGTGTGATGGATATTGCCACGGCGAACAACACGGTTGCGATTGTGATTTCCAATCCGATTGCTTCGGATATGGCGAAGGAATACGGCATTTCTCCCCGTAAGACGGCCTCGTTGCTTGACACCTTCTCTTGCATTTTCCAGGGTTTTCTTCCGTACGGCGCGCAGATTCTTGTGGCGCTTTCGGCGGTTTCTACACTTGGGGTAACGATGAACGCTTTTGATATCATGAAGTATATGTATTATCCCATGATGCTGCTGTTCAGTTCACTTGTCTTTATTTTCTTTGTTCCCGAAAAACAGAAAAAAGCAGATCGTCATTGATCTGCTTTTTGTTTCGTTTCAGTTTATTTTGTTGAGATAAAATACCGTAGAAATGAGGTGGCGTTTTGGTACATATTCTTGTGGCGGATGATGACAAGAATACGCGCTTGTATTTGCGCGCACTGCTCGAAGGGGCCGGCTATCTTGTCACCACCGCCGAAAACGGGGAAGAGGCGCTGATCTGCCTTGACCGTGAGCATATTGATCTGGTGGTGCTTGACGTGATGATGCCGAAAATGGACGGGTATGAATTTACACGCCTTTTGCGCGAGGGAGAAAGCAATCTGCCGATTCTGATGGTATCTGCCAAACAGCTTCCCCAAGACAAGCATAAGGGCTTTGCCGTGGGAACTGACGATTATATCACCAAGCCGATCGACGAAGAAGAAATGCTCTTTCGTATCAAGGCGCTTTTGCGCCGATCGCGCATTGCAACCGAGCGAAGAATTGTGATTGGGGATGTGATACTTGATTATGATTCCATGACGGTGAAGAAAGGCGACTTTTGCCAAGAGCTTCCGCAAAAGGAGTTTTTGCTTTTGTACAAGCTTCTTTCCTATCCCGGAAAAATATTTACACGAATTCAGCTGATGGATGAAATCTGGGGCGCGGAAAGTGAGACCGGATGGGAAACGGTTACGGTTCATATCGGACGCTTACGCAAGCGTTTTGAGGGCTTTGATGAGTTTGAAATCGAATCGGTGCGCGGGCTTGGCTATAAGGCGGTGAAAAAAATATGAAAAAGAAAAGCAAACACATAACCCGAAAGGTGAAAGAACGCCGTTCGCGCAAATCGCTTACAATTGTGCTTGCTGTGTTTGTCTTTGCCATTCTTTTGACCGCGATCGCCATGACGGCACTTGGGTTGTTTATTCTAACCAAGACAGGTGTTTTGGTGGAAGGCGAGATCAGTTTGAATTCGGTGATTTTGTTTATGTCGGTGATCAGCCTTGCTATTGGCGGTTTGCTTGCCTTTTTCAGCAGTCGCATTCCCTTGAAGCCGATCAACAATCTGATCAATAAAATGAACCGTTTGGCGGCGGGAGATTTTAAGGCGCGTCTTGCATTCGGGGAAACGTTATCTTCGCACCCTGCATTCAAAGAGATTTCCACAAGCTTCAACACCATGGCGGAGGAGCTTGAAAACACCGAGCTTTTGAGAAATGATTTTATCAACAATTTTTCGCATGAATTCAAAACGCCGATCGTTTCCATTACCGGTTTTGCCAAACTACTTGCCAAGGGAAATTTGACAGACGAGCAAAAGGCGGAGTATCTTTCTGCCATTGAAGAAGAATCCATGCGTCTTTCGACGATGGCTACCAACGTTTTGAAACTGACCAAGGTGGAAAACCAAACCATTCTTTCGGAGCTTTCTACTTATAATCTTTCGGAGCAGATCCGTTCTGCGGTGTTGCTTCTTGAGCGGGAATGGACAGAAAAGAATATTGAACTTCAGCTTGATTTTGACGATTATACCATTGAAGCAAATGAAGAGCTTCTCAAAGAGATTTGGATCAATTTGTTTGACAATGCAGTGAAATTTACACCGCGTTGCGGTACGATTGCCTTGACTGTGGAGGAAGCAGAAGAACAGTATCTCGTTACGGTGAGTAACACGGGAAGCGAGATTCCCCCTGAAAAGCGCGAAAGGATCTTTAAGAAGTTTTATCAGGCAGACGAATCACACGCCACCAAAGGAAATGGCATCGGTCTTGCCATTGTGAAGCGCATCGTGGATCTGCATGGCGGAGAGATTACGGTTTTGAGTGAGAAAGATGTAACTTCCTTTCGGGTGTTACTTCCACAAAAACAGCAAATACTCTAATCCAAAGAGACTGTGAATGTCACAATCTTTCTTGTTTTGTATTGTATTTAGTACTTGAAGTTTTGATGGGGAAGTGTTATACTGTGGATAGTCTATTCTTTTTAGAGGTGGTATGCATTGAAGAAAAAACACAGAAATGTGTTATTTAATCTGATTCTACCCGCAGTGGTATTCGGTTCTATCACAGGCGCCCTGACTGCGGTGATCGTTACTCTATATAAGCTTTGTGCCAAATATGTGATTGGTCTGTCGGAAAGCGGATATCGCTATCTTGCCGATGAGCCGCTTTGGATTCCGCTTGTACTGGCGGGAATGTTTGGTCTTTCCTTTTTGTATGCCTTTTGTTATCGGAACGTCCCCAATCTGCGTGGCGGCGGTATCCCAACCTCAATCGGTATTTTGAGAGGGCTTATCACCTTTAAGTGGTTACGCAACCTCGTGGGCGTTTTTATGCTATCGCTGACCACGTTTCTTTTTGGCGTTCCTCTTGGTAATGAAGGACCTTCTGTACAGATGGGAACTGCCATTGGGCGTGGCTGTGTGTATTCCTTGGCGAAAAATCAAAGAGCATGGGATCGCTATGCCATGACGGGCGGTGCATGTGCCGGTTTTTCTGTGGCAACAGGCGCCCCTATTTCCGGCATTATGTTTGCCATTGAAGAAGCGCACCAGCGGATTGCTCCCATGATTCTGATTGTGTCTTCTACTTCGGTGATGGTATCCTATGTGACAACTGAGCTTATTTCTCCGCTTCTTGGTGTGGATGCTTCGCTGTTTCACAGCATGAAACTACTTACGCTTTCAGCAAAGGATCTGTGGATTCCGCTTGTTGTCGGTATTGTTATTGGGCTTTTTGCGGTTTTGTTTTTGCGCTATTACCGCCTTCTGAACGGATTATTCAATAAAACGCTTAAAAAGCTTCCTCACGCATACAGGATTTTTTTGGTTCTTGTGCTGACTTTGGTACTTGGTCTTATTTCCTATTCCTTTGTTTCAACAGGACACCATCTGATCGAAGTGCTGTTTGAAGGCAGAGTGGCAATGTATATGCTTGTTCTCATCCTTCTTGTGCGCGCTACGCTGACGCTTTCTGCCAGTTCAACCAGTTTGACAGGCGGTATGTTTTTGCCGATCTTGGCGCTTGGTGCAACACTTGCCTCTCTTATGGGGAAAATCCTTCAAGCCGTTTTCGGACTCGGCGGGGAATATTATACCATCATTTTGGTGCTTGGAATTGTGGCTTGCATTTCCGGCATGATGAAAACACCGCTGACTGCCATTGTGTTTGCTGTGGAAGCGCTTTCCTGTTATGAAAATATTCTGTATGTCATTACCGTTGCCGTGGTAGCGTATATCATTCCCGAGGTATTCGGTGTGGAATCGATCAACGACAGCGTGCTTGAAAACCGTGTGGAAGAATTGAACGAAGGAAAGAACCGCAAGGTATTGGATCTATTTGTGGTGGTACAAAAGAAATCCTTTGCCATTGGCAAACAGGTTCGCGATATCTTCTGGCCTGCCAATTTGTTTGTGCTGTCTGTCAAGCGTGACCCCAACCGCGACGCAGAGGTGGACGAGCATGGCGGAAAAGCCATTCACGCCGGAGACGTGCTTCATGTTCGTTATTCAACGACCGATGAAACAGTCACCAAAGAAGAACTGATTGCCATTGTGGGTGAGCAGGATTGTGATGAGGAAGAGGTTGCGAATGTGTAAGGCGAAATGCTCCAAAACCTTGTTTGTTTCCGATCTTGACGGAACACTTTTGAACCACAATCAGACCTTGTCGGATAAAACACGTGCTACCTTGAATTCCTTGATTGGCGAAGGTCTTTGTTTTACCTATGCCACCGCGCGCTCACTGACATCGGCAAGGGAAGTGACTCAAGGCTTAAACTTGAAGCTTCCCGTGATTGTCTATAACGGTGCGTTTGTTCAGGAAGCGGATAGCGGCAATACCGCGATTGCCAGACAGTTTTCTTTTGCGGAAAAAAGCGATATTTTAACGATTTTCCTTCGTTATGGGGTGTATCCGCGCGTATATGCTTTGCATAATGGAAAAGAGAAGTTTTCCTATGTGGAGGAGCAGCTTTCCGAGGGAACGCTTCGGTATCTTGCCAAGCGCCGTTTGGATCAGCGAGCCAATCCTGTAAGTGAGGGTCAGCTTCTCTACGGCGATGTGTTTTGTTTTTCCTCGATTGACGATTATGACAAACTGCTTCCGTTGTACGGGGTTTTGAAAGAAAAGTATCACACTGTACTGTACCAAGACCCATATACGGGTGATGACTGGTTGGAGGTTTTGCCAAATCGCGCCACCAAAGCCGATGCGATCTTGGCACTGAAAGAACTCTACGGCTTTGAGAGAGTTGTGGTGTTCGGTGACGAAAAAAATGACCTTTCGATGTTTGCGGTATCGGATGAAAGCTACGCGGTTGCCAATGCCAACGAAGAAGTCAAGCAGATGGCAAGCGGTGTGATCGGCTCAAATACCTGCGACGGCGTGGCAGAATTTTTGCGTTCTTTTTTATACTTGTCTTGACAGAATCCTTGATTTTTAGTAAAATAGTTTCAATAAAGCCGAAAGGTTGAGGATGAATATGAGTATTTGTGTGGAGATTTCCGAAAAATTACAAAAAGGCAAAGCCAAGGATGTGGCATCACTTGTGGAACAGGCACTTGCCGACAATGTGGCGCCCGACGTGATACTGAATGAAGCTCTTGTGGTAGGCATGAATGCCATTGGCGAGAAGTTTCGTAACAACGAGGTTTACGTTCCTGAGGTTTTGATTGCCGCTCGCGCGATGAATGCGGGTCTCAAGGTGCTGAAGCCTGCTTTGATGCAGGCGGGTGTTGAGCCGCTTGGCAAGGCTGTGATCTGCACGGTGGAAGGCGATATGCACGATATCGGTAAAAATCTTGTGAAAATGATGATTGAAGGTCAGGGCATTGAATGCATTGACTTAGGTGTGAACGTTCCGCCTGCCAAAGTGGTGGAGGCTGTAAAAGAAAGCGGCGCACGTGTGGTTTGCCTTTCTGCGCTTTTGACTACCACCATGATGGGTCAAAAAGCGGTGATCGACGCACTCACAGAAGCGGGAATTCGCGATCAGGTCAAGGTGATGATCGGCGGTGCGCCCGTGACGCAGCAGTTTGCCGATGAGATCGGTGCTGACTGCTATACATCCGACGCCGCATCGGCAGCACAAGCGGCAAGAGCGTTTTTTGCGTAAGGTAAGGGATACTGCAATGAAAATGTCGGAATTTGTCAGAACGCTCCCGAAGCTACATAAGGCAATGCCGATTTTGTCTTTCCCATCGGCATCTTTGATTGGCAAAAGCGTGTATGATTTAACACACGATGCCGCGGTGCAAGCCGAGGGAATCGTTCGTGTTGCCCAAGAGGTGAACAGCGCCGCCGCTGTGACGGTGATGGATCTTTCGCTTGAAGCCGAAGCGTTTGGCGCGACTGTTGTGGCAAGCGAGCATGAAGTACCAACCGTTGTGGGTGCGCTTCTTTCGGCGGAAGAAGACGGCGTGGAGGGTGCAGATGCACTTGCTGTTCCCGCTGTGGGTGCGGGTAGAACCGGGGTGTTTTTGGATGCCGCCGCCCTTGCCAAAAAGAAGATTGTGGAAAAACCGCTGTTTGCGGGTATCATTGGCCCGTTTTCACTGGCAGGACGTTTGATGGACGTTTCGGAAGCACTTGTGAATTGTCTTTGCGAAGAAGACTTCGTACACGCCGTTTTGAAAAAAACAACCGCCTTTTTGACTTCGTATGCGAAAGCATACAAGGATGCGGGACTTGACGGCATTCTGCTGGCTGAGCCGCTTGCCGGTTTGCTTTCACCTGAGCTGGAAGCTGAGTTTTCGGGACAGTATGTGAAAGAAATCGTGGATGCCGTGCAGGATGATGATTTTGTTGTGATTTATCATAATTGCGGTCCGAATACCCCTTTGATGGTGGATTCTTTGGTTGAAAACGGTGCGGCGGTGTACCATTTCGGTGATGCGGTCGATCTGGTTTTGCTTCTTGAAAAAATGCCGCGCGATATTCCTGTATGCGGTAACATTTCCCCCTCGGCAGAGTTTTTGAACGGCACACCCGAGAGTATATATGCCGCAACGCGTGAGCTTGTGGAAACGTGCAAAGGGTATGAGAATTTTGTACTGTCATCGGGTTGCGATATTCCGCCTGCCGCTCCGTGGGAGAATATCCGTGCCTTTTTCAAGGCGTGCGAGGACGTTTATCGGGAGTGTGAGCTGTGAAAAAAGTTCTGATCCCCAAAGAAGCCGCAGGAATGCGGCTTTCGGATTATTTGAACCAAAGAGGATACGCGCACGCGCAACCGTGCGGAGGCAAGGGAACTTGCGGCAAATGCTTGGTGAATGTGATTGACGGCGGTTTTGCATCGGTTTCTCATCCGGCAGAAAGACTCTTGCCCGATGAGAGTGGCAATTTGCTTGCTTGCCGTGCGCTGTGTACCGATGAGGGTGCGGTGATTGTGCTGCCGTCCGTTTCGGGTGAAGGGCTTGTGATTGACCGCGATTTAAGTTGTGATCGTAGTTCAAACGGTCTGTACGCCATGGCGCTTGATGTGGGAACCACCACGCTTGCGGCGGCACTTGTGGAAAAGGTAACCGGAAAGGTGATTGCCACGGCGTCGTCTCTGAATCCGCAGTCCGGTTTTGGGGCAGACGTGATGAACCGCATTGCCGCCTGCGAAGAAGGGCATCTTGAAGCGATGCAAACGGTTTTGCTTGATGAAGTTTCGACGTTGACCCAAGCGCTTTTGAAAAAGACAGAGCTCCCTTGTGATACAAAGCTCTCGGCGTGTTATGTTGCGGGAAATCCCACGATGCTTCATATTGTTTGCGGTGTGTCTCCTGCCGGCATGGGGCGCTATCCCTTTACGCCTGTTTTTTTGGATACCAAACGCATGGCAGGGGAAGCGTTGGGTCTTTTGTGCGAAACGGTCATCATCCTGCCATCTGCCTCTTCCTTTATCGGAAGCGATGTGCTTGGTGGCGGTTTGACAAAACGAATGCTTGAAAAGGACGAGCCGACGCTGCTTCTTGACATTGGAACGAACGGAGAGATGCTCCTTTGTACCGGTAAAAAAAGAGGAAATAAACTGTTTGCCGCCTCCGCTGCGGCAGGGCCTGCTTTTGAGGGGGCGAATATTTCCTGCGGTATGGGCGGTGTTGCCGGTGCTGTTTGCAAGATAGACTTTGAAAAAGGCGATACAGCCCCCGTGTTTTATACGGTGGGAGATGAAAAGCCGCAAGGGCTTTGCGGAAGCGGTCTTGTGGATTTTGCCGCCTATCTTTTGAAAAGCGGACAGATGGATGAAACCGGTTATATCGAAAAAGAATCGATTCCTTTGATCGGCTATCACAAAACGCAAAGCGGTAAACGGTTTACCAAAGCGAATGTGATGCTCACCGACCAAGATATCCGTTCACTTCAGCTTGCCAAGAGCGCGATACGTGCGGCCCTTGAAACACTTGTTGACCATGCCGGGCTGTCGCTTTCGGAAATCTCGGAAACCTATCTTGCAGGGGGACTTGGATATTATATTGACAAATCCTCGTCTGCGGCAATTGGTCTTTTGCCAAAGGTGCTGATACCAACTGCCGTTTCGGTGGGAAATACAGCCCTTGCAGGGGCTGTGTATTGTCTTGCACATGAAAAGGGATGTGACGAAATGCAGTCAATTGCTACGTCTTGCCACACGGTAGAACTGAACAGTACGGCAATTTTCTCAGAGCTTTTTATGGAGCACATGACCTTTCCTCAAGAGAATGAATAAACGGTGAAGTTGCCTTGAAAAAAAGAAAAACGGTTGACTTTATATAAAAAACATGATAAAATAATAGAAATGCTTGTAATGGTGTTGATTTGGAGGTCTTTTCATGAACAAAATTAAGATTACTTGTGATTCTACCTGCGATTTAACCAAAGAGCTGTATGAAAAATACGGCGTGGAAGTTGTGCCGCTTGGCATTACGCTTGGAGAAACGCTCTATTTGGACAGTGTGGATATTACAACGCAGAAGGTTTTTGACTATGTTGCCGAAACAGGGGTGCTTCCCAAAACCTCTGCGATTTCGGTTGCCGATTATGAAACTGTATTCAAAAAGTATGTTTCCGAGGGCTACTCGGTCATACATATCAATATTTCGAGCGAGTTTTCGGCTTGTCATCAGCATGCGCGTCTCGCGGCAGAGGAAGTGGGCAACGTCTATCCCATCGACAGCCGCAACCTTTCCTCAGGTTCGGGTCATCTTGTGATTGCTGCCGCTGAAATGGCAAAGGACGGTATGACGGCTCCTGAAATTGCTGAAAAGCTGAATAAAATCAAAGAAAAGCTGGATGTCAGCTTTGTGCTTCAAACGCTTGATTATCTCAAGAAGGGCGGCAGATGCTCGGGTGTGTTGGCACTTGGTGCGGCAATGCTTCAGCTTCGCCCCGAGATTGAAGTGGTTGACGGCGGAATGAAGGTTGGCAACAAGTATCGCGGCAAAATAGACAAGTCGATTATGGATTACGTTAAGGGTCGTCTTGCAGGGCGCGACGATATTGATACCAAGCGAATCTTTGTGACCCATTCATATGTGCCCGAGGAGATCGTTGTACAGGTCAAGGATTATGTCAAGAGTCTTTATCCCTTCGAGGAAGTGCTTGAAACAACCGCCGGATGCACGGTGTCCAGCCATTGCGGTCCCGCTTGTCTCGGTGTTCTGTTCTTTAAGAAATAATAAACTTACGGCGTTGTGCAACTCAGCACAACGCCGTTTTATCATTACGATTGTTTGTTAAGAAAACTCTTGAGTGCTTCAAAGGTTTCGTCGCTGATGCAGTGTTCAATTTTGCACGCATCTTCCTCGGCGGTATCGTGCGAAACACCGATTGTTTCAAACCATTTGGTCAGCAAGGTATGACGTTCATAGGTTTTTTGGGCAATCAGAAGCCCGCTTTCGATCAAGGAAAGGTAACCGTCTTTGTCGCTTGTGATAAAGCCGCCGTCTTTCAAAAGGGAAACGGCGCGGCTTACACTTGGTTTGTAATAGCCCATTTCGGTGCAGACATCCACAGAACGAACACGGGACTTTTTTTGCAAGAGTAAAAAGATTGTTTCAAGATACATTTCGCCTGATTCCTGGATACGCATGATTCCTCCGAAATATATGATTGTTTTTCTTAGTATAACACACTCTGCAACAGAATGCAATTGTTTTTGTGGAAAAAAGAAATATCACAAAACAAAAGAAAAATATTGAAAGTGGATACTATTGACTTATATATGGACGAATGATATAATCTATTTGTATAATATGACCAAAAAAGAGAAAGGAAAGGTCATTATGAAAAAAATTGCTATCATTACAATGCTGTTGATTTCGGTTGTTCTGATTTTGACGCTTGTGTCATGCGGATGCTCGGACACACCCGGTACAACGGCGGATTCATCCGACACGGAAGCACCGAATACAACGAAAGGCAAGCCAATCGAAACCACTCCCGGCAAAACTGTTGTAACACAGAACACACCGGTTTCCACAACACCCGCTCAGCCTGAGCGTGTGAAGCCGGAAGAGGTGATTTTGAATAAGGTGCGCGTACAGCTTCTTTCGGATACACTTGTGCGTATGGAAGTGGCGATGTCGGGCGGTAAGTTTCAAGATCAAGCGTCCTATTCGGTCATCAACCGTGACGATTGGTACAAGGTGGATTACACCGTGGAAACCGACGGTGATAATACTGTTATTAAAACCAAGAATTATCATGTCATTCTGCCGACCGATGCGACCAATTTGAGCAACGCGGTTGTGAAGTCTCCCGATGGCAAAGAGCTTTGGCATTACGAAACCAAGACAGACAGTGATATTTTCCTGCCGTCTCCGAGCGATGATCTGGAGTCCTGGTATTTTACCGACAATCCCCGCGTGATTCCTTCGGAATACGGTTACGGCATTGCTGAAGATGCAGGTGCGAAAAACGGTTGGGTGACCGATCGAAATGCCACCGACTGTTTTGTATTTCTGCCTTGTGGCAGTTATGAAACCTTTATGAAGGATTTCATTGAACTGACAGGACGCTCCGAAATGATTACAACCAATCTGCTTGGATACTGGGATTCGCGTTACTATGCATACAACGAAAATACAGCGCTCAACCAGATCAAAGAGTACCAGAGAAGGGGCTATTCGATCGACGTACTTGTGATCGATACAGACTGGCGAGATGCATCGCGCGGTGTTGGATATGATATTAACACAAGCCTTTTCCCGGATATGGCGCGTTTTCTTGAGAAAGCACATGATCTTGGTGTAACAATTGTTTTTAACGACCATCCCGAACCCGCTGCGGGAACATCGAGTCTTCTTGACAAAGACGAAGTCGAATACCGAAACAAGAATCTGAAACTGATTCTTTCGCTCGGTCTTGACTACTGGTGGTACGACAGAAACTGGTCGGTAGCACTCAAAGAAGCCTCCTCCGGTCTTTCGCTTTACACGACCGGTATGTATGCCTTCCAATGGATCACCGAGGATTATTATAACAGCATTGCCGACAAGGATGAATATGCACGTCGCGCTTTGATTATGGGTAACGTTGACGGTATTTGGAACGGCGATATGACCGATCCCACCGAAGTTGCCGCACACCGCTATTCGATTCAGTGGACGGGTGATATTCTGACAACTGCCGAAGCGTTAAAGAAAGAATTTTACAACATGATCTACGGCGGGGCAGAGATGGGTATTCCGTATATGTCTTCCGATATTGGCGGTCATACGGGCGGTGACGTTTCTCCCGAAATGTATGTCAGATGGATGCAGTACGGCGCGCTTTCCACGATTTGCCGTGTGCACTGTACAAAACCTTTTTCGAGAATGCCTTGGCTGTTCGGTGAAATTGCCGAGCGCGTCACCAAGGAATATGTTGGTATGCGCTACCGTTTGATGCCGCTTTTCTATCAGCTTTCTCGCGAAAACTATGACACCGGTCTTCCGATCATGCGAAGACTGGATATCGTATATCCGCAGTACATAGAGGCGAGCGCCAATGATCAGTATTTGCTTGGAGACTATATCTTAGTTGCTCCGATTGCCGGCAAAACACAAGAACCTTTCGCTCCCGAATGGTTGGCTGCTGACGGCAAGCAGGGCTTGAAAGTGGAGTATTTCAAGAATGATACGCTTACCGGAACGCCTGCTTATACCGGCTATACCACCGAGATTTCGAAAGACTGGGGAACAGGCGGCCCTTCCGAAATCGGAAGTCCTGCTGATAACTTCTCGGCAAGATGGTCGGGAAGTATTACCCCGACGGAGGGTATCTACATTTGCTTCTTTGCCGATGACGGCGTGAAATGCTGGATCGACGGCAAGCTTGTGGTGGATGGCTGGACGGTTTACGATACCTACCTGACCACACCGTATCTTGAAGCGGGAAAGACCTATGACATCAAGATCGAATACTGCGAATACGGCGGCAACGCGCATATGCTTGTGGGAACGATGCCTGAAGAAGATGATGGCAGAGAAGTGTTCATTCCCGACGGCGTATGGATGGATGTTTGGACCGGAAAAGAATACACCGGTCCTTGCACGATCTATGCAGCACACGGTCTTGAAACCTCTCCGATCTTTGTCAGACAGGGTGCGATCGTTCCGCTTGTGACACAGGAGCAGAACACCTTTAAGACCGATTGGTCGAAGATCACCTTGGATATTTATCCCAGCAAGAATTATACGGCAGAAGCACAGATTTACGAAGACGACGAATCGACCGTAGGATACAAGGACGGTCAGTACAGAACCACCGATGTGACAATGGAGTATATTGACGGCGCGCTCTCACTTGCCATTGGCGCAACCAAGGGTTCGTTTAAGGGGGCACCTGACTTTACCGAAAGAGACTATACGATTCGTTTGCATACAAGATCGAACTTTGGCGCTATCACCAAGATTACGGTAGATGGCAAGGATGTGACCTATAAAACCTTGAAAAAGAGCGCAGAGGCGTCTCCGTTTGCCGAGGTCGGCGCTGCTCTTGACGGTGATATTATAGAATTTACAGTTAAGACTCCCCTTTCCCAAGCAGTTGAGGTTAAGGTGTATTACGCTTCTGCTGCGGATGACGGCAGAAACGAAGATTATGACGATACGGCAACGGATTTCACCGTGACCGCAACCGTAATTACCAAAGCTGCCATGAATGATTTGAACCTGACCGAAAAGGGAACGGAAGATTGGGCTTTCTTTGGTGTATCGAATCCTTACGATGTGATTCGCAAGAAAAACGGCGCAGGCTTGATCGGTACGATTGAATCCTGGACCGATCTGACAGCATTCTATGACAACTATTCAATCAAGTGGAGTGACGGGGATACAAAAGCTTCGGGCACTTCTACCAACGGACCGGTATCACAAAGAAACTTTGATATTGTCCTGAAGACAGATGGGGCGAAGAAGACCTATACGCTGTATATCGGCGGTTATAAGGGTGTTGCCAAGATTTCGGTACGCGACAGAGCGGGCAACGTGGAAACACTCACGTTCGGTAATCTTACCACAAACTTCTATCGCACGATCACGATTGAATGTGATGCGGGTGAAGCGTCTGAACTGTACATCAATTATTCGCTTCTCTGCGGTGACAACATCACCTTCTCGGCTGTGACTGTGGCTGAATGATACAACAAAAAGGAAGAGTTTGCAAAGCTCTTCCTTTTTCTTTATGCAATGCAGGAATTTGTAACTTGATTTTGTACCTTGAATATGCTATAATAAATCGAAATATGTCGTAACAAACGATTTTTGCAGGAGGCTTGTGTGAAAGTACTTTTACTGTGTGTGACAACCAACGTTGTGATCGGCTTTCGAAAAAAGCTGATCGAATCGATGCAGGAGCTTGGACACGAAGTCTCGGTCATTACCTTTGACCGAGAACATGAAGACTTGATCAAAAGCCGCGGTATTGGCTTTTACTGTCTGGAAGATTCCAACAGAGGTTTGAATCCTTTTAAGGTTTTAACACTGAAAAAACGTTATGCCAAGTTGATTGCCGAAATTGCTCCCGATATTGTGTTTACCTTTATGCTGAAACCGAATATTTTCGGTGTTTTTGGCGCTAAAAAGGCCGGGGTCACTGAGATTTATTCGATGATGGAAGGCGCGGGAGACGTCTTTATTTATAACACATTGAAATGGCGTGCCATTCGCCGTGTGGTGTGTTTTTTGCTGCGTAGATCCTTTCGCCATGCCAAAAAAGTGTTCTTCTTAAACAGCGACGACCAAGATGAATTTATTGGCTATCAGCTTGTTACAAAAGAGCAGTGTGATATTATCCCCGGTATTGGTGTGGATCTTGATCGTTTTGCACCGAAGCCGCTTGAAAATTACAATTCTTTTTTGATGGTATCCCGTATGCTCAAAACCAAAGGCGTTATGGAATACTGCGAGGCTGCCAAAAAGGTAAAGGCTCTTTATCCCGATGCCAAATTCCGTTATGCCGGCGCGGAGGGAACGGTTACACTTGCCGATATTCAACCATACATAGACGAAGGTGTGATTGAATATATCGGTGTGACACTTGATATCGTACCGTATTACGAAGAAACGGCGGTTGCTGTTTTGCCCTCTTACCGAGAGGGTCTTGGGCTTGTGAACGCCGAGGCTTCGGCTGTGACAAGACCTGTGATTACCTGCGATACCATTGGTACAAGATGTACGGTGATTGACGGATATAACGGATTTTTTGTTCCGGTTGGTGACAGCGATGCACTTGCTGAAAAGATGATCTACTTCCTTGAGCATCCCGATATGATTCGAACAATGGGCGAAAACGGCAGAAAGTTTGCCGAAGAACATTTTGATCAAAAGAAGATCAACCAAAAGGTATGCCATATACTTGGTCTTGACAGTGTAACAGAAACCGTATAAGAAAAAACCGTGAGATAGTCCTCACGGTTTTTTTGATTAGAATGCGATTTTTTCTTCGATATAGGCTTCAAGGTCTGCAATCGGGATTCTGACTTGTTCCATGGTGTCGCGGTCACGAACGGTAACGCAGCCGTCGGTTTCGGATTCAAAGTCGTAGGTGATGCAGAAGGGAGTGCCGATTTCATCTTCGCGGCGATAACGCTTACCGATCGAGCCGGTATCGTCAAAGTCGATCATGAACTTCTTGGAAAGGCTGTGGTAAATCTCCTCTGCCTTGGGGGTGAGCTTCTTGGAGAGGGGGAGAATTGCTGCCTTGTAAGGCGCAAGGGCGGGGTGCAGGCGGAGAACCACACGGGTATCGTTCTTGGCGGGATCAACCACTTCTTCGTCGTACGCATCGCAAAGGAAAGCAAGAAGAACGCGGTCTGCACCGAGAGAGGGCTCAATGACATAAGGAATATAACGCTCATTGGTTTCGGGATCGAAATAGTCGAGTGTTTCACCGCTGGTGTTGGTATGCTGTGTTAAGTCGTAGTCGGTTCTGTCGGCAACGCCCCAGAGCTCGCCCCAACCGAAGGGGAAGAGAAATTCGAAGTCAGTGGTCGCTTTGGAATAGAAGCAAAGCTCGTCTTTGTCGTGGTCACGCAGACGGAGGTTTTCGGGCTTCATGCCGAGATTATAGAGGAAGTCGCGGCAGTA
>JAFXJX010000060.1 GCA_017532025.1 Clostridia bacterium
CGATACAGTGAAAATCCTTGTAATAATTGGGGGCGTAAAGCTTCATGTTTTATCGTAGCCTGTTTTATGGAAGCGGAGCATGGAGATGAGCACCGAAAGGATATTGAAGCTTTCGGTCAAAATGCCGCCAATGGTGAAGTAATAGAAGTTGTTGACGAGCCAGAAAGGAGAAACCCAGAGCATTTGCGTCATGCGGATGGTTTTGCCGTTGCGTGTCCACTGCGAGAGGGTGCCGCCAGATTGTGCCAGGAAAATGCAGATGGCGATCCACCACACTTCACCGAAGACTGAGACGGACAGGATCGAGCAAATAAGTAGCGCCGCCTGAATCGAAAGGTGTATGTACTGCTTGTGGAATTTTTCCCCAAGCGAGAAGAAGACACCGCGCACAGCGGCAACCGCATTGAGTAGCATAGCTGACCATGCGCCGAGCAGGAAAAAATGCAACGTAAAGGCGATGCCGCAGGCGGTCTGCATGAAGAAATAGTGCTTGTTCTTTTTGCATTGATACGATAACAGACAGCAAGCCATTGCCACATAGCCGAGTAGCTGCGCGGGCGTGAGGGCTTCTTTCAAAAATTCGATGATTTTGTCCATGGTTATATCCTTTTATGACGGTGAAACATTATTCCAACCGAGCTTTATAGACACGGCTGTTTTTGACCTTTTTGACAGCGGGCGCGGTGACCGAGTCGTATAGGAAGAGCGAGAACTGCCAATCCTCGGGACGGGTATCGAGATGATTAAAGAGTGCATCCATAAAGGTGTCGATCGTTTCCGGCTCTGTGCCAATCTTAAAGTTTACAACGAAAACGCTTGTGAAGTAGTGATCGTTAACGATCTTGCGGACGAGAAAAACCGTATCCACATCGTCTTCATGATCGATACTCTTGATATAGGCAAGGATGCTGTCGAGCATTTCTTTGGGCATGGTGTCGGCAACCAGATTGTCGCGCGCGGTGAGGTTGGCGGAGTGCTCAAAGCTGTCACGGTTTTCTTGCTGGAGTTCCACCGCTTTTTCACGGTATTCCTCAAGCTCTGTTTCAAGACCCATCAGGCAACAGAATTCGCCGATCCGTTCAAGTCCGCTTTCTAAGTAATTATGATTGATATCGATGGCGCGGTAGATGTAGTCAATGCCTGCTTTGTCGTAGCGGTTCAAGAGGCAAACGCCTTTGGACATGAGAGCGTGTGGCGTGGCGAAGACGTTTTCGGTATTGGCGATAATCTCATCGCAAAGTGCTTCAAGCTCGTTGGTTCTGCCGAGTATGCCAAGCGCATCGATCACGTTGCGGCTTTCTTCTGCGGCAAGAGGTGTTTCACGCTGTTGCCATTCTTCGATGATGCGAAGTGGGCTTAGATAATTGTCTTCGCGTTTTTTTTCGTAATCCTGCGAAAAGCTTTCAAAGATGATATTGTCGATATGGGCAATTGCCTGATGGCATTCCTCGCGGTAAGCGCCTGTATCGTCAGGAAGCGTAACGGTATAATCGCTGACACCGATATTTTCAAGTCTCGTACGCAAAATCGGATGGGATGCCGAGCGCGCCTGAATCTCGTTTGCCAAAATCTGACGCCAAGCGGTCTCGCGCTTTATGATGGCGTTGCGGTAGGCGTTGATTTTTAGCGTAATACAGTCACGGCGAGGTGTTTCGGGGGCAAAAATGTGTTCTTCGATGAAATTGTTCAGCTCACGTTCAAACAGCGTGTAGAAAGCGATTTTCGCAAGAGAGTCTGCGGCAACTTGGGGGTTGCCATACTTAACAATCGCTTGGTCGGCAAGGGTTTCTATCACAGCCGAAGAGGTCATGCGGTAGATGACATATTCCTGCACGTAAACTGTGTCTGGCAGAAGGAAGAGCAGGTTGAGATAGGAAGACATTGGAGAGTCGTCGCGCTCGGTGATGAAGCTGAAAAGACGGGTTTCTTTGTCAGCAGGGTTGGATTCTTTGGTCAAATGTGCAAATTCGTGAAGAAGAACCTGATACAGCTCTTCTTCCGTAAGAACGGCAAGAAGCTGTACGCCAAGCTGCAGGCTGTAAACCTTGCCGATCTTCGCAATACCTGCATTGCAATCGGGCGTCAGAAAGATGCGGATCTCGCCCTTTTCGCCAAGAACCTCCGCTGCACGGAAAGCAATCGCGTGGAGAGTGGGATAGTCCTCGGGGTTGGTATAGTCTGAAAAATCGGGCTTTTGCAGACGGGGAAGAAGTCTTCCGAAAAAGCCGTAGAAAAGATATACGGGGAAAACAGCCAAACCGAATTTTCCGCCAATACCGACGAGAAAGGCGGTGATCATGGCAATGAGGAGAATGAATACGGTGTAAGCGGTGGTGAGGCGGCGGAAGGTGATCATGCGGCGCACCACACGGGGCAGGTTTTGGATCGCCTCGTCACGGCGCGAGAGTAAGTGCTCCTGCATCAAGCGTACGTTGTTGCGAAGCTTGGCGCCGTAATTCTTGGCACCGATGATGTTGATGACAACCAGAATCGCGACCAAGCACATGATGCCGAGTGTAACAAAGCCGAGGGCTTTTGTGGTGGATTCTGAAAGGTTCATGCCCAAAATTGAACCGGCAACGGCAAGTGCTACGGTGAGGGCGAGAGAAATCAGAAAGCGGAGAAAGTATTTCATAAAAAATCCTTATTTGTTTTGTAAAATGGGTTTCAAATACTGTCCTGTATAAGAGGTCGGGTGTTTTGCCACCTCTTCAGGCGTACCTTGCGTGACAATGGTGCCACCGCCGTCGCCGCCCTCGGGACCGAGATCGATGATATAGTCGGCGGTTTTGATGAGATCGAGGTTGTGTTCGATGATCAGCACCGAGTTGCCCGCATCAACAAGGCGGTTGAGCATATAGACAAGTCGGTTGACGTCATCCGAGTGAAGACCTGTGGTGGGTTCATCGAGGATATACAGCGTTTTGCCGGTGGAGCGCTTGGAAAGCTCGGTGGCAAGCTTGACTCTCTGTGCTTCACCGCCCGACATGGTGGTGGAAGACTGACCGATCTTCACATAGCCAAGACCGACTTCATACATGGTCCTTAGGCGGTTGGCAATACGGGGCAGATTTTCAAAGAAGTGCATACCTTCTTCAATTGTCATGTCAAGTACATCCGAAATGCTCTTGCCTTTGTACTTGATCTCAAGCGTTTCTTTGTTGTATCGCTTGCCCTTGCAGGCATCGCAGGTGACGTACACATCGGGCAAAAAGTGCATTTCGATCTTTTTGACGCCGTCGCCCTGACATTCCTCACATCTGCCGCCCTTGACGTTGAAGGAGAATCGTCCTGCCGCGTAGCCGCGGGCGTTGGCTTCGTTGGTGGAGGCAAAGAGGTCGCGGATGTCATTGAAAAGTCCTGTATAAGTTGCCGGGTTGGAGCGCGGTGTTCTGCCGATCGGTGCTTGGTCGATGTTAATGACCTTATCGAGTGCCTCATCACCCAAAATGGCGTCATGCTTGCCGGGGTAGGTGAGTGCGCGGTTTAGCTTTTTGGCAAGCGCTTCGTAGAGGATCGAGTTGATGAGCGAGCTTTTGCCGCTGCCCGACACGCCTGTGACGCATACCATTTTACCAAGCGGGATGTTGACGGTTATGTTTTTGAGGTTGTTTTCTCTTGCGCCTGTGATTGTCAGCCATTTTCCGTTGCCCTCGCGGCGCTTTTCGGGAATTGGTATCTTTTTCTTGCCTGAAAGGTAAGCACCTGTGATGGAGGCGGGGTTTGCCATGACTTCTTTGGGCGTGCCTGCGGCAACCACTGCGCCGCCGTGGATACCGGCACCCGGTCCGATATCGATGAGATAGTCGGCAGCCAGCATGGTTTCTTCGTCATGCTCGACCACAATGACTGAGTTGCCGACGTCGCGCAGTTTTTGCAAGGTAGCAATCAGCTTGCTGTTGTCGCGCTGGTGCAGACCGATCGAGGGTTCGTCTAAAATGTAGATGACGCCCATGAGCGACGAGCCGATCTGTGTGGCAAGGCGAATGCGCTGTGCTTCGCCACCCGAAAGCGTGCCTGCACGGCGGCTGAGGGTGAGATAGTCAAGTCCGACCGCAACGAGAAAACGAAGACGCGCTTTGATCTCTTTGACAATTTCTTTTGTGATTACTTTTTCGCTTTCGGTGAAGGTGATATTTTCAATAAAGGCGAGGGCATCTGTGATGGGAAGCGAGCAGAATTCATGAATGTTTTTACCGCCCACCGTGACCGAAAGGATGGTGGGGTTGAGTCTGCCGCCGTTACAGGCGTGGCAGGGGATATTTTCAATAAAGGCGTCGTAGTATTCGTCGTGTCCCTGATTGATACGGTTTTCAATGATGTTGACAACGCCCTCAAAGGGGACAATCTGATGCGACACGCGCTTTTCAAAGAAGCGGTCGATCGAATAGAGAACATTTCCGCTTCCGTACAAAAGGGCATTTCTTGCGGTTTTGCTGTAATCCTTGATGGGGGTGTCGAGCGTAAAGCCGTAGCGTTTGCCCACTGCGGAAAACAAAGGACCGCTCCAGGTATTATCGTCAAGCGACTTAAAGCCGTTGACCTGAATTGCCCCCTGACGCAGAGACAACGTGGGGTCGGGAATGATCTTATCGGGTGATACCTTTGGCATTTCGCCAAGTCCCGAGCATTCGGGGCAAGCACCAAAGGGATTGTTAAAGGAAAAATCGCGCGGATTGCATTCGCTGAAGGAGATATTGTGCTCCTCACAGGCAAAATGCTCCGAGAAATAAAGCTCTTCTTCTTTTTCGCCCATTGTGATGATGAGAAGTCTGCCGTCAGCAAGCTTCAAGGCAGTTTCCACCGAGTCGGCAAGGCGCGAGCGGATATCCTCGCGCATGACAAGGCGGTCCACGATGATGTCGATGTTGTGCTTGAGATTTTTGTCAAGATGAATATCTTCCGAAAGGTCGTAAAGGCTTCCGTCCACTCTCACACGGGCAAAGCCGCTTTTCTTGGCATCTTCAAACTGTTTTTGAAAGCTGCCTTTTTTGCCGCGCACGATAGGGGCGGACACCATAAAACGCGTCTTTAACGGCAGGGTGAGGACCTTTTCGAGAATCGATTCCACGGTCTGACGGCGGATTTCCTTGCCGCACACGGGGCAGTGCGGAATGCCTGCGCGTGCGTAAAGAAGACGCAAATAGTCGTAGATTTCAGTCACCGTACCAACGGTGGAGCGTGGGTTTCGTGACGTGGTTTTCTGGTCGATGGAAATGGCAGGGGAAAGACCTTCGATAAAATCAAGGTCCGGCTTGTCCATCTGTCCCAATAACATACGCGCGTAGGAGGAGAGAGACTCCACAAAACGGCGGTGTCCCTCGGCATAAATGGTATCAAAGGCAAGCGAGGATTTTCCCGAGCCGGAAAGACCTGTGAGTATCACAAGCTTGTCGCGCGGGATATCGACATTTAAGTTTTTCAAGTTGTTGGCTCTTGCGCCTCGAATTTTGATATACTGATTTGCCATAGTGGTTCCTTTCAGGAGTTGTCTTCGGCTTTTTGCAAAGCACGTATCTTGTCACGCAAGAATGCTGCACGTTCAAAGTCGAGCTTTTCTGCGGCATCGCGCATTTCTTTTTCAAGCTGCGGAATGCTTTCTTTTGGTACGGGGGCGTTTGCGGGTTTGTCTTTTTTGCCGCGTCTTGTGTTTTTCTCATCGCCTGTGCTGAAGTCAATGAGGTCTTTGACCGCTTTTTTGATGGTTTTGGGTATGATGCCGTGTTCTTCGTTATAGGCAGTTTGCACCTTGCGGCGGCGCTCGGTTTCGCTGATGGCGGCTTGCATCGAGGGGGTGATGGTGTCGGCATACATAATAACCTTGCCGCTTGCATTTCTTGCCGCTCTGCCAATGGTCTGAATGAGGGCACGCTCACCGCGCAGGAAGCCTTCTTTATCGGCATCGAGAATGGCAACAAGAGACACCTCGGGAATGTCGATACCTTCGCGGAGCAGGTTGATGCCCACGAGCACGTCGAATACGCCAAGGCGGAGGTCGCGGATGATCTCGCTTCGTTCCACGGTGTCGATCTTATGGTGGATATACTTCACCTTGATGAGGTTCATTTCGAAATACTCGGTTAAGTCCTCTGCCATTTTGGTGGTGAGGGTGGTGATGAGGACGCGCTCGCCTTTGTCGGTGCGCAGACGGATCTCACCCATCAAGTCATCGATCTGCCCGTTTGTGGGGCGTACTTCAACCAAGGGGTCAACAAGTCCTGTGGGACGGATGAGCTGTTCCACCACCTGCGAGGCGTGCTCCTTTTCATACTCGGCGGGGGTGGCGGAGACGTAGATGATCTGATTGAGCTTTTCATCAAATTCGTCAAAGAAAAGCGGGCGGTTGTCGTAAGCCGAGGGCAGGCGAAAACCGTAATCCACAAGGTTTTTCTTGCGTGCGCGGTCACCGCCGCTCATGCCGCGAACCTGCGGCAGGGTAACGTGCGATTCGTCAACGAACAAAACAAAATCCTTGGGGAAGTAGTCAAGCAGGGTATAAGGCGTGGAGCCCGGCTCTCTGCCCGACATCACGCGTGAATAGTTTTCAACACCCGAGCAGAATCCGACCTCACGCAGCATTTCGAGGTCGTAGCGGGTGCGTTCTTCGATTCTTTGCGCTTCGATATACTGATTGTTTGCCTTGAATTCGGCAACTCTTTCTTCCATTTCGCGCTCAATTTCAAGAAGCGCTGCCTCGCGCCGCTCTTCGGTGGTGGCGTAGTGGGAGGCGGGGAAGACTGAGATATAGTTTAACGTGCGGATGAGTTCACCCGTGACGATGTTGATTTCCGAAATGCGGTCGATTTCATCACCGAAAAACTCCACGCGGATGGCTTTTTGCGCCGAGGATGCGGGCAGAATCTCCACCACGTCGCCTCTCACGCGGAATTTATCACGCTTGAAATCAATGTCGTTTCGGCTGAAGTTCATGGCAATCAGACGAGAGATCAGTGTATTACGCTCCATTTCCATGCCAACACGCAAGGGAAGCACCATGCTTAAATACTCATTCGGATCACCGAGCGAATAAATGCAGGAGACTGAGGAAACGATGATAACGTCTCGCCGTTCAAAGAGAGACGAGGTGGCGCTATGGCGCAGACGGTCGATCTCGTCGTTGACGGCTGAGTCTTTTTCAATATAAATATCCTTGCCCGGAATATAAGCTTCGGGCTGATAGTAGTCGTAATAAGAAACAAAATATTCCACCGCATTGTCGGGGAAAAATTCGCGAAACTCCGAGCAAAGCTGTGCGGCGAGTGTTTTGTTGTGTGCCAAAACAAGCGTGGGGCGATTGAGTCTGGCAATGACGTTTGCCATGGTGAAGGTCTTGCCCGAGCCGGTTACACCGAGAAGCACCTGCTCACGGAGCCCTGCTTCCACCCCTGCCACAAGCTTGTCGATCGCATCGGGTTGGTCGCCTGTGGGCTTGTATTCGCTTTTGAGTTTGAAGCATTCCATTTGCCAAACCTCCTTTATGCCTTATTCTATTATTTTATCATATCTCGTGAGAAATGTAAAGAGAAATGAAAATCTTTATTGACATTTCCAATGACTGTGCTATAATAAAGACAAAGAGAATATTTGTTGCAGTAGGTTTTGCATTGTCAAATCAGAGGGAAGTTCGGTGAAACTCCGTCGCAACCGCCATTACCGTGATTGAAGCTATGCTTCATAAGTCGGAATACTCACTTACTCGCAAAGAAGGCATCTTACATTTTTGGGCAAGAAAAGTGCAGTCGCCATTTCCTCCAGCTCACAGTGCGTTTCTTTGTGGGCTTGGTTCTGTGCGCTTTTTTCCAAAAATGGAGAGGAGCGTTTTTCTTTTGTCAAAAGGAGCTATCAATGGAACGGTACACGAAAGAACAGGCTATTTTGCTTTTGCAAGAAAAAGCGTGTCAGCTTGCTGAGGACGGCGAGCAGCGTTTCCCAAAACGGTCGGATTTTTCCGATGACGAGGTAAACGCCATCAAGGCGTTTTTAGGTCCGTGGCCACGGGCGCTTGAGACGGCAGGGCTCAAGGAAAAGCGTGGTACAGACAGACTCGAAAAGAACCGCGAAAAGCGTATTGCAGCCAAAAGGCGAAGACGCGAAGCGGAAAAAGCAAAAAAGAATCAAAAGGAGAAAGAAAAAGTATGAAAAAAGTCATTGCTATTCTGATGATGTTGGTTGTGGGGTTAAGCACACTGACCTTGCCGATTTTTGCGAACAAGGATCGTGTAGAAACGAGTGTGTATGTTTCGATCACGGATGGCGAAAACAAGCTTTCCTATGCCAAGGTGAAAGTATATGACTACGGCGGAGACGGCGAGTTTTCGGTCAACGAGGCGTTGTATTATGCGCACGTTTGGTATTACGACGGCGGTGCTTCCGCAGGATATCTGACCACAGAAACCTCATACGGACTCACGCTGACCAAGCTGTGGGGCAAGGAAAACGGTACGGGTTTTGGTTATTACGTGAACGATAAACCGGCAACGGGTATGGAGATGTCGCTGAAAGAAGGCGACCACGTACATGCCTTTGTTTACACCGATACCGAGAATTTTTCGGACACCTATTCTTATTTTGACAAGACCTATTTTCAGGTGAAAAAAGACGAAAGCGTGACGCTTACCTTGAAAGCCGTTACCTACGATGAAAACTGGAATCCCGTTTCTGTTCCCGTGACCGATGCTTACGTGACTTTGAATGGAAAAAAGACAGATTTCAGAACCAACGAAAAGGGAGAAGTGACCGTAACCTTTGAAAAGGGCGGAAAAACACTCGTGGGCGCTGTTTCGGATTCGATGACGCTTGTACAACCGTCTTGCCTTGCGCGTGTGGAAGGCGGCTTTACGCTGTTTGGGATGCTGATTCTTTTGATTGCCATCTTGGTGGCGTTTGCTTGTTTTGGCGCTTGGTATTATATTGCGAAAAAGAAGAAAAAGAATGAAGCATAAAATGAAAAAAGCGCTTTGTTTTTTGTTGGTTTTTCTCTTTCTTTTGCCGACCTTTGCTGTGGGTGCAGAAAAGACGAAAAGCGAGCATGATGTTTTGCGTGATGACATATTGCGGTATGAAATGCAAAAGGCAGGTGTTGACAGCCTGCAGGATTTTGTGGATACGGCAATGGCAAAACACCCCACGGCGGGTGCGGAGTGGTATTTGTTGGCTTTGCAAAAATCAGACCCTACACTTGATTTTTCACAATATGCAGAGGCAATGATCGCCCATTTGGAGACAAACCGTGAATCAAGTGCCGCAACAAGAAAAAAGCTGGCGCTTGTCCTGCTGGCTTTGGGCAAAGGGAATCATTCGTTTGTGAACGAGGTGCGAAATGAAGAGATAGCAGGTCAGGGCGTGATGAGCTACGTGTTTGCTCTGCATCTTTTGAACAACGGTGTCTCTTTGCGAGGATACACAGCAGAAAGGCTTGTACAGATGCTTCTTGATCTTGTGCTGGAAGACAGTGGATGGGCACTGAACGGCAAGGCTTCGGATGTGGATGTGACCGCCATGGTTTTGCAGGCACTTGCCCCTCATAAGGACAGAGAAGACGTAAAAACGGCAATTGACAAGGCGCTTGTCCGTCTTGCTTCTTTGCAGAAGCCTGACGGTGACTATTTAAGCTACGGTGTGACCAACCCCGAAAGTACGGCACAGGTGATCATGGCGCTGACGGCACTCGGCATCGATCCTCCGGAAGATGCGCGTTTTGTACAAGGTGAGAAAAGTTTGCTTGACGGAATGATGAAATACCGCCTTGCTGACGGCTCGTTTGCCCATACCGAATCAGGGGCGTTCAACCAAAATGCCACGGTGCAGGTTTTTTGCGCGTTGACAGCGCTTTCTCTGCGTGAAAGCCTTTATGATATCGGAGATTTTTCAAGTCTGCCGCTTCTTTTGGAAACACCCACAGCTTCCGAAAATGCTCCTCAAAATGAAAAAGAGGGAATTCCTGTTTGGAAGTGGTATGTGCTTGGCGGGATTTTGCTTCTGTCTGCGTGTTTGATCGTTATCCTTTGGCAAAAAGGAAAAAAAGGATCGGCAGGCTTGGTTTTTGTGACGGCTTTGTTGCTTGCGGTGTTGCTTTTCGTGATCCGCATCCAAACGCCGGACGAGTATTACCGCTATGAAGAGCCTGAAAATCCGATCGGTAAGGTGACCTTTTCGATCCGCTGTGATACGGTGGCAGGGCGCGACGGCTTGCCGCAAGACGGCGTCATACTCACAGAAGAATCCTACAGCATTGCTGAGGGGGATTCGGTTTACAGTCTCCTTTTACGTGTTACAAAAGCCAATCAGATTGCTGTGGCAACAAGCGGCAGCTATTCGAAGTACGTGCAGGGAATCGATCAGTTGTTTGAGTTTTCATACGGCGATACTTCGGGTTGGACCTATACCGTAAACGGCAAAAGTCCGTCGGTGGCGTGCGATCAATATATCTTGCAAGACGGGGACGTTGTGGAGTTTTCTTACACGCTGACGCTTGGCATGGTGGGGGAATCTTAGTTTGCGTATTCAAAATAAGAATTCGGTATGTTACCAAACGCGATCGATTCGGCAAGAAGAATATTGTATTCGTGCGAGATTTCACTTTTTACATTGCTGCAATAGAGTTTGGTGTTGGTGATGATCCGCGCGGTGAGACGGTGTCTTGTCTGATTGATGCCAACCGAGGAAACCTCTGAAATGATTTTTACGTTGACGGCGGTGTATGTCATGGTGTTGACATTGACCGATACGCCCACCCCTTGCAGATAACGCGGAGAGATTGCCGATCCGATGGGAACGGGGATTTTCAGCTTGGTGGTTGCGGCAAATCGCTCTGTTAAGCGCTTGGTAATGGCGGCAGATATGTCTGTAACAAGACGCCCATTGACCGAAAGGGCTGTGATCTTTCCGTTTTCGTCCTGTGTTTCGGTGGCAAAGCTGTTATAACCGTAGTTTCCTTGTTCGAGGATTCTGTGCACTTCTTCGATGATGATCGATTCCCACTTGGTGCGCGTGATGGCGGGGGCGTTTTCGATGGCAATCGGCACGGCTTTGTTATAGATTGTAACAGTTGTCAGCGTGACAAGCGATAAAAGCAGGACAAGTACCGTGATACGTCGAGCCAAAAGTTTTTCCTGCTTGCGCGAAAGACGGATTTTTCTTCCCCTAAGATACAAACGCATATGATCCCCCCAGTCCTTTCATGTGTATGAAACGATCGGGGGGATTTTGCTTGTCCGTCTTGATGCAATTTTTCTTTTTGTCGGCTCTTGATTCTTGTGAGAAAATGTGTTAAAATAAATAAGATACCATGTAAGGAAAAGGAATACATAATGAAACTCTCGGTGATTATCCCGATGTACAACGAAGAAAAGATTGTGGAAGAGGCGATTGCGGCACTTGATGCACAGCTTCTTGCCGATTTTGGCGCAGGCGAATATGAGATGATATTTGTCAGTGACGGAAGCCGTGATGCCGGTAAGGAAAAGGCAGAGGCAATAATCGCCGATCATCCCGCACTTCGTGTGATCGGTTATATGCCCAACCACGGCAAGGGCTATGCAGTTCGCACCGGTATGCTTGCTGCCAAAGGCGACTTTGTGCTGTTTACCGACTGCGACCTTGCCTACGGTACCGAAGTGATCGCCAAATTTGAAAAAGCGTTTCGGGAAGAAAATAAGGATATTTATATCGGCTCGCGTACCCTTGATAAATCCGGCTATGAAGGCTATACTTTCAAACGCAAGCTGATGTCGAAGATCTACATAAAATATCTCAATATCGTAGCGGGCTTTGATCACAGTGATTCACAGTGCGGCATCAAAGGCTTTTCGCAAAAAGCGGCACAAGACGTGTTCCGCGAATGCGAATGCGACCGTTGGGCATTTGACCTCGAAGCGCTTTTGATTGCCAAGGATAAAGGCTATTCTGTGGGCGAGATTGCGGTGAAGATCATCAATCACCGTGAATCGAACATTCGTCCCATCCACGATGCCATTGAAATGACCAAAGAGGTCAGACGCATCAAAAAGCGCCGCGAAGCCAAAAGAAAGGCGGCTGCCAAGGCGGTATAAACACCAAGAAAGGGAACAGTTATGCAAGCGTATTTTGAATCATACCGTGAATACGACAAAAAAATACAGTATGCCGTTCATGACAACGATGATTGTGAGGCACATTTTCACGCAAACGTGGAGATTATTCACTTGGTTTCGGGATGCCTTGACGTGACGGTCCGCGGTGTAAAGCGCCGTTTGTTCCCCGGTGATATTGTGTTGGTTTCCTGCTACGAGCCGCACAGCTACGAGACGGTGGGTTCGTCACAAACCGAGATCTATCTTTTTCCCGCGGCTTTGATTCCGCAGTTTACCGAGTTGATGAAAGACAATATGCTCGCCGAGCCGATGTGGGAACGCTCCTTTAAAACCGAAGAGGTGTTGGCAAGTCTTGAACGGATTCAGCCGTATGCCGAGCGTGACCTTTCGCTTGTGCCGATCGGCTATATGTACACGGTGCTTGGTATTTTTGTGGATGAGATCGGTCTTGTTCGCAAGACGAACAACAGAGAATCGGAGCTACTTCTTCAAAAGCTTTTGGTGTATATCGAAGATCATTACCGCGAGCCGCTCGCGCTTTCCGATCTTTCGGAGGCGTTTGGCTACCACAAGGACTATCTTTCCAAGATGTTTAACGCCTGTGTGGGATGCGGTTTCAATCACTATGTGAACCTGTTGCGCGCAAGATACGCGCACAAACTGCTTGTGCAGACCGATAAAGGCTTGGATGAGGTTTTGGCAGCATCGGGCTTTCAGTCGATGAAGACCTTCCGCCGTGCCTTTTCGGAGCATTACGGCATCACGCCGTATGAATACCGCCGCTCGCTTGGCAAAGAAAGTGAATAAAACAAAAAGCAGGCTTTACCTGCCGAGAAATCAATTTCGTGAGGGCGATTCACGAATTGCCCGACAAGAATATAAAAATACAAACGGGC
>JAFXJX010000061.1 GCA_017532025.1 Clostridia bacterium
ATCTCCCACAGCAAGGAACACGATCCGTGTCAATGCCCATATCACTCTGCCCCCGAGCATCGCCCCGACAAGCGCAAGATATAGCGTTTTTACCGTCTTTTTCCGAAGAAGGGCGGCAAAAAGCGCGATCAGAATGCCGTATGCCGCAAGCTCAAACGCCATGGAAAGCGCGTTGGGATACAGAACTGGACGGGAAAAGAGCAAAGAGCGAAGAAGAGGCGTGACAAAGCCCACCACCGCCCCGTAGGGCGCGCCGCAGAGAATACCGCAGAGAAAGACAGGAAGGTGCATCGGAAGAAGCATATTGCCGATCTCGGGGATCTGCCCCGTCAGAAACGGAAGCACAAGCCCCAATGCCATGCACAGCGCCGACACCGATATGCGATATATTTTTTTGTGGTTGTGATGCTTCATGGCTCTACCGCCTTTTTTGTTTTTTCACATTGTATCATAGATGCCATCGGGTGTCAAGAAAACTCTTGCAAAATGCTCTCATTTTTTGTATAATAAAGAAAAGACCCCACATATGGAGGTAATTATGACCGTCAAACGCTGGCTTTCTGTTCACACGCACTCTCTCAAAGGCAAAACCGTCGCCATCACAGGCTCGACGGGCGGGCTTGGCAACGCCCTCACGTGGCATCTTGCGTCCCTCGGTGCCGACCTTATTCTGCTCGACCGCAACCAAACAAAGTCAGAAGCATGGGCAAATACCCTGCTGTCTCACTTTCCCGACTGCCGTATCACCCGCTTTTCGGTCGATATGGAGGATCTTGATTCGGTCAAAGCATTGACGGACACCCTGCTCTCTTCTCCGCCCGACTATCTGATCCTGAACGCGGGCGCATATCACATTCCGCGCCACATGACCTCCTGCGGCTATGACAACGTCTTCACGATCAATTTCGTCGCCCCATACTACATGGCTCGCCGTCTGAAGGACGCCATCGGGCAAAAACACGGCAGGATCATCGCCGTGGGCAGTATCGCGCACAACTATTCTAAGACCGATCCCGACGATATCGACTTTTCGCGCCGTCAAAAAGCAAGTCTCGTTTACGGCAACGCCAAACGCTATCTGATGTATGCCCTGAGCGAAGCCTTCAAGAATTCCGACACCCTTGCCATCACCCACCCCGGCATTACCTTCACGAATATCACCGCCCACTATCCCAAGCTGATCTTCGCAATCATCAAGCATCCGATGAAGGTCATCTTCCAAAGCACGAAAAAAGCCTCCCTCTCGATCCTCGACGGCGTATTCCGTCCGACCGCCCACCGCACGTGGACGGGACCCCGCCTCTTCGATATCTGGGGCATCCCCAAGACCCGCCCCCTCAAAACCGCAAACGAGGAAGAGATCGCTCACATCACCAAAGCCGCCGAGGAGATCTTTCAAAAAATCGAGACAATGTGACTCTTCCCACGAATCGTCTTAGCCCAAATAAAAGAACTCCCGATCGCCGCTGAGAATGCAGAGGCAATCGGGGGTTCTTTATTTTAATATTGATCAGCCAATAAATACGATCGAGTCAACCATACAACGGTATGTGGAACCGGTCGTACCAAAGGTAATGGTTTTAGTAGCAGAGGTATCAATTTCAATTGCGGTATACTCACCGTTGTTAGAAGAGGTCGCAATCGAATACTGAGTACCGTTAATAGTGATATTGGTTGTATTCGTCTTATACTGAGCAACGTTGATCACCACGGTGGTAACATCAGCAGGAACAGTAAAAGTGAAAGAACCGACAACCTTACCGGTACCAAGCTTCAAACAAGATTTGCCCGTAGAATCATACGCGGGACCGAATACCTTCGACATACCGGTCAGAGCCAGCGTATAACCATTTGCAGAATAAGACTTAGATGCGCCGAGATCATTACCGTCTTTGTGAGTTGCCGCACCGTTTGCACCGAACTCAAAGGTTGCAAGGGTGGAGATCGCAGGCGCATCCTCTTCGAATTCCGCGCTGACGGTGATGTTTTCGTTCACGGTGAGGGTGTAAACGCCGTCAAC
>JAFXJX010000062.1 GCA_017532025.1 Clostridia bacterium
AAAAGAAAAAAACAAATACAAAGCTTTTCAATCATAGCGGGGGAGAAGGGAATTACGGAACAAGCGAAACGGTATCATCCGTGAATTTTCCTGTGAAGCTGATTTCTTTGCCTTCGCGGAGGACTGTGATGGTTACTGTATCGCCGATTCGGGCATCCAGAAGCATATCGATCAATTCAAACTGACGGCAAATGGTATGCTCGTCATTATCTGAAATTTTGACTTTGTAGAGAATATCGCCTGCTTTGAGAACATCTTTCGCAATCGAGGTTTCGGTGAGAGATTGAATCTCTATGGTATCGTACAGGGTGATCGTACCGTCTTCGTTATACTCGGCGCGTGTGTCGGTGGTGAAAACTGTGATGCCGACCAGGCATTTGATCACCGACTTGTTTGCCTTGCCGTCGCAGTTGTCGATGATGTTTTGCGCAATACCGATGGCAACGTTGGAGGGAATCGAATAACCGATGTTTTCGACACTGCTTTGCTTTAACTTGGCATTGACAATGCCGATCAGCTGACCTTTGGCATTGAAAAGTCCGCCACCGCTGTTGCCGGAGTTGACAGCGGTATCAATGCGGATGACACGCATGGTTACCGGTGTTGAATTATCCACCGCTGTCATGGTGATGTGCTCGGATTCTACGCTGACAACGCCTGAGGTGACAGAGATGCCGCCTCCTTCGGGGTTACCGATAGCAATGGCTGTTACGCCGGGTGTAAGTTTGTTGGAGTCAGCGATTTTGATGGCGCGCGCATCCGATTCTTTGATTTTGTCGTTGTTCGTGATTTTCAAGACCGCAATGTCGTAGGTCATGGAGCCGCCGACATATTCTGCCAAAATGCCGGTTTCGTTAAGTCGGGCAGTGCCGTCATAGTACATTCCGTAAAGATACACACGGATGTTTTCACTGATTTTGTCTTTCGCGGCAGACGAGCCATTGTAAACAACATGGTAGTTGGTGATGATATACGCATCACCTTTTTCTTTGTCAAGCCGGTAGATGACGCCTGAGCCTGCGGAATAGCCGGGTATGCTACTGCTTTTTTTATACTCACAGTAGATAGAAACCGAAGCCATCAGCGCTTGGTTGATGTATTTGCTGTTGTCAGCAACAAGCGAAGTGTTGCCACTGTTTTCGCCGTCTTCGCCATCTTGGCCGTCCTTGCCTCGAAGGGAGTTGAGCCATTCGGTTTCACTGCCTTCAAAGCCATTTTTCACGGCAATTTCATATGCTGAAAGACCGTCTTGCGCTTGGCAACCCGAAAAAAGGATGAATGACGAAACGAGAAAGAGTGCTGCCAAGGTGAGGGGAAGAATTCTTTTGATAAAAAGTGTTTGTTTCATGCTTGTGTAATCCTGTTCTAAGTGACTTGCACTTTGTATGGTACAGTGTACCTTGATGAGTTGTTCTTTGTGTGAATGAGGTCTGCAAATTTCGTGAAAGTCGGAGTTTTTTTGATGAAGGTTTTATTTGTCCGATGAACTGTCTTTGTGATGCGGCTTGGTTTCACCCAAAACCTCTCCTTTGTCTGAAATCTGACGGACTGTGATTGTTTGGAAGCTTTCAAGGTCGGCGGCAAGTGTTTGGGAATCGATAAAGACGGTTTCCTGTTCATCGCCGTCGAGTGTGATCTCGCTGAATTTGGTGAAGTTTTTGCCTTTTACATACAAAGTGTCACCAACGATTTCATACCCATCTACCGTGATTTCCTTCGTGCCGAGCGTCATATTGCTGTTGGAGGGATATGTGCCGTCTTTTCCGTACGCATGACCACTGCCGTAAAGCAGGTCATATTCAAGCATTTCAAGCTTTTCAAGGAAATCTTCATTTTTGCCGCAGATCTGATGGTAGCGGTTGATCACGCCGTTTCGGTTGCCAACAAGCTTCATGACGGTGGGATAAATGTCGTAAGCGTGCAGGTTGCCGATCGGCTCGGTCACTTGCATATCGTAATTGGAAAGAATAACGTATTCGGTTGTAAAGATATCGCCGCTTGAAAGCATATCGTCGGTGATTCCGAGAGAGGGCAGATGGTCACCGTAAAAAACAAGCAGGGTGGGCTCATCATGTGCCATGACTTTTTCGGTAAGGTCGCCGATGAATGCATCCATTTCCTGAATCTGTTTGAGGTAATAGTTGAATTGACTGTCGCGCTCAGGGTCGTCACTTTCACTTGTTACGTGAAGAGTTTCAGGGTCGGCTACATAATCATCGGGGTATTTGCCATGCCCCTGTACCGAAACGGCAAAGACAAGATCCTGTGTTTCGGTGGATTCCAGTATGCTGAAAATTTCGGGAATGAGAACCGAATCCTTTGCCCAGGACGTTTCATTAAACTCGGGTGAGATCATATACTCAAGAGGGGTAAAAGAGGAAAAACCGAGGTTTTGATATACGATGTGACGCGAATAGAAGGTGGCTTGATGGTTGTGCATGGCGTGGGTGGTATAGCCGCTTTTGGCGAGTGTATAAGCAATGGTCTCGCAGGTCTGATCTCTCAGCACTGAGCGGAAAGGGTACTCGCCCGGACCGAAGTGTGAGGTACTCATGCCGGTTAATACTTCAAATTCGGTGTTGACCGTTCCTGCTCCAATCACAGGAACAGAGAGAAGCCCGCTTTCGTATTTGTTCATCAGTGCGGTGAAATTGGGTAGTGCGGGCTCGGAAAAGGTCATATCCTTGATGCGGTTAACGTTGAAGAAGGATTCAAGTTGGATGATAATAATGTTGGGCTTTTCTTCCTCTTTATCGCCAAAGTCGCCTGCTTCGATCTCGCCGAGAATTTGGTTGATGGTTTCTTGGGAATAGTTTTCGGGCTTATCAATACCTTTATCAAAAATCGTGAGCGAGAAGCAGTAAGCAAAGCCGTAGTCATGATAAGCGTTCAAAAGATTGGGGAATTTGTCGCTTAACATATTGGTTTGAAAACCGGTAACAAAGATCAGAATAGAAACGGCAATCGAAATGCCGAGCGAAATGAGGCCTTTTTTTAATGCACGAACTTTTTTCGGTAGTTTGATGAACATTAAAATAATGGCGGCGATTGCCAAAAGAATCAAGGAGATGATCAAAACCAACTGATAGGGCTTTAAGTAAACATCAATGATGGTAATTACGTTGGGCAGAATGGTAAAGTCCACAGCGGTAAGCGGTGTTACACGGAAAGAGGTTAACATAAACTGCGTAATGCCAAGTGCCATCCAGAGCGAACACAAGAGCGAAAGAAGAGCAATGCGTCGGCGGAACAAAAGCGCGGGCAGAAGCGTGAGCAGAATGATGATGTAGTTTGCCAGAAATGCCATAATGTTGCGAAAGGGAAAGAGAAGTCCGTCAACAACCGAGCGGCGGGCAAAGCATTCCAGAACGATCAGAAGGATAAATGTTAAAAGCAAATAGAAAGAAACATTACCCGTGCTGAGGAGGGCTTTGAATCTTGTTTTGTTTGTTTCGTTTGGGGTATCAGTATTCTTGTGAAAAAAAGAAAGCAAGCGATTTTTCATGTTCCTGTCCTTTTTATCGATTATAATAACATATTTGTTTTAAAAACATTCCATTCTATGATAACACAAAAGATGTTTTTTGTCAAGATTGAATGCGAATCTGTCGTATTTTGGATGGGAAATTATCCTGCTCGTTTGGTATTGTCGAAAAAGAGAAGTGAAAAGAAAAACCAAAGCGACAGAAGAAACAGAGAGGGGCTTCCGTTTAAGAACAAAAAGAGATAAACCGAGATGCTCCAAAGAAGGGTGGCTGTTACCAGGGAAACTGCGCGTGAGAGTGCGGTGGCATAATCATACGGCAGAAACAAAAGAAGGCATGACTCCATTGCACTGCCACCGTCCAAAAACGAGATGGGAAGCAGATTGAAAAGCGAAAGCCATAAGTTGATGTCGGAAAAGAGGGCAAGTGTTTTCCCTGCGTTGCGGCAGAGTAAAAAAGCGAGGATGCCGACCAAGGGTCCGCCGAGTGAAATCATTATTTTGGCAGAATAAGAGGGCGGGTATTCGGCTTTCATTGTGATGCCGCACAGACTGAAGCTGACACCTTTGAGCTTGCCTCCGGTCAGGATAAGAAGCAAAATATGACCGCATTCGTGAAGCAAAACGGCAAGTAGCAACAGCATTCCGCACCCCTCCTTTTGGTATGAGTATGCAGAAAAACAAGAAAAAAGACGGAGCATCGAACCGGATGCTCCGTCTAAAGGGTCATTTTACTTCCATTCTTTGGTCAAGCCTGCTTCTTTGATCGCGGCGGCGTATTGATTGGTCGTGCCATTTGACATCATTTCATCGAACAGCCACATGAAGCCGCCGCACACTTTATTGATGTTATCTTTTAAGTGCCGGGTAACCTCCTCAGGCGTCTTTTTTCCTTTGGTAGGCTGTTCATTGCCGTTGAGGCACCAATAACCGGGGATGATGTCGCAACCAAATTTTCGTACCCAATTGATGACATTATTTCCGGCACCGCCATCATAGAACTGTACATAGATACGGTCAACGTGTTCTTTGCCGATGGCGAGATACAGATCGTACCAGAAATCCATGCTGGAATAGGGACAGAAGGTGATTTTACAGCCCATGTCAATGCACATTTCGGCAAAGTCTGCCATGGGCTCGACTTCGTAGAGTGATTCGTCATCAAAGTTTACAGCATCTGCACCGGTAGCTTCAATCAGGCATTTGAAGTTGCGGTAGAGAAGGGTATCTTTTCCTGTGCCGTCACGCCGGATGATATTCTTGATTTTTTCAAAGTCTTTTGTGCCCCAAGCGCTCACGCTGATCTCAATACGGGTGATGTTGGGGCAGTCATTTTTGAAGGCATTCCATGTAGTAGTTTTGAAGCCTTTAGCAAGCTCACCATTCTGAACTACGAGAATGTCGTTGAGGTAGAGGTCGCAGGTTTTTTCATCCACATGGACAGACCAGATCATCAAGGTGTTGAAATCGGAGTTTTTGATTATATTGGCCACCGGTTTGTTACCGGTTACAAAGGGTCCGCCGCCAAAGACAGCGTTTACAAATTCGGGCTCGGCTTCGGTTGCGGGCGCTTGTGTTGTTTTGGGTACATTTGTGGTAACGGGAGTTTCTGTTGTGGTAACTTTGGGTGTTGTGGTAACAGGTGTGGGGACAGTTGCCAACGGTGTTGTGACAGCAGTAGAGACAGTCGTAGTGGTTTCGATATTATCGGAGCAGGAAGAAAACACGAGAACAGAGAGAAGAAGGAGCGAAAGTGCAATCCAAAGGGGAATGTAATGCGTCATTTTCATACAAGCAAGGCCTTTCTACAATATTTTGGAAAAACGCTCCTTTCGCAAGAAACAAAAGGAGCGTTTAACAAAGCAGCTATTACATATTGGCAACGATAGCAGCGGTATCCTGTGCGATTACGAGCTCTTCGTTGGTGGGGATGAGATAAACGAGAACCTTGGAGTTTTCGGTGGAAAGCTTTACGATGTTGGACTGACGGAGCATCTTGGCATTCAGCTCCTTGTCGATTTCAACGCCGAAATAGGTGAGGTTGTCACACACTTTTTCACGGAGTCTGGGGTTGTTTTCACCAAGACCTGCCGTGAAGACAATGGCATCAAGACCGTCCATGGCGGCGGTATATGCACCGATGTACTTCTTGATCTGATAGAAGAGAACCTTGGAAGCAAGGTCGCAGTTCGCGAAGTTGGGGTCGGAAGGACCTCTTTCAATGGTAGCTTCGATGTCGCGGGAGTCGGTATAGCCGGTGGTGCCGAGGAAGCCGCACTTCTTGTTCATGAAGTCGCTCATTTCGTCGGGTGTGAAGCCCTTCTTGTTCATGATATAGGGAACGATTGCGGGGTCGATCGAGCCGCAACGAGTACCCATTTCCACACCGTCAAGGGGAGTAAAGCCCATGGAAGTGTCGATGCACTTGCCGTCTTTGACAGCGGAGATCGAAGAACCGTTGCCGAGGTGGCAGGTAACGATCTTGGTGCCTTCTACCTTACCCATGATTTCGCACATGGTTCTGGCAACAAAGCGGTGGGATGTGCCGTGTGCGCCGTAACGACGAACTTTATAGGTATCGTAGATTTCCTTGGTGATCGGATAGTAGTATGCTTCTTCGGGCATGGTCTGATGGAACGCGGTGTCGAATACCAAAACCTGAGGAACGTTCGGCATAACTTCGGTACAACCGCTGATACCCATGAGGTGTGCGCCTGTGTGAAGGGGAGCGAAGTCGCGGCAAAGCTCGAGCTTTTCAAGCACTTCGGGGGTAACGAGGCAGCTTTCGGAATAGTAAGGACCGCCATGCACAACGCGGTGACCAACAGCTTCGATTTCGCTCATATCTTTGATGCAGCCGGTTTCGGCATCGGTAAGGGCTGCAACAACATATTTCATGGCAACTGCATGGTTGGGCATTTCGTATTTGTTTACAATTTTGGTGCCATCACCTGTTTTGTGTTCGATAACAGAACCATCCTGACCGATTCTTTCGCAAATACCTTTTGCCTTGAGTTCACCCGAGGTGGTTTCGATCAGCTGATACTTGAGGGAAGAAGACCCTGCGTTAACTACGAGTACATTCATTCTTTTTTTCTCCTGATTGACATTTATTTTTTTATATGATAGAATATCCTTAACAGGAATATTATAGCGATTTATTTAGTATTTTGCAAGTGTTTATTTGAATTATTTACTTTTTTTTCATAGAAAGAATGGTTTACGATGAAAACTGTTGGTATCATTACCGAGTACAATCCCTTTCACAACGGACACAGGCGGCAGATTGAAGCTGTTAGGCGTCTTTTGGGTGAAGATGTTGCCGTGGTCTCTTTGATGAGCGGTAATTTTGTTCAGCGGGGGGATTTTGCGCTTTTGCCCAAAGAGTATCGCGCCATGATGGCAATCAGGGGCGGTGTGGATCTTCTTTTGGAGCTGCCTTACCCATATTCAGGTGCTTGTGCCGAGGTGTTTGCAAGGGCAGGGGTTTCGATCCTTTCGGATATGGGAATCGATTATCTTGTGTTTGGCAGTGAATCGGGCGATATTTCGTATCTTGAAAATACGGTTAAGAATCTCGCTGAGCCTATCTTTGAAAAAAAACTTGCCGAGCGCGCGCAAGCTGAGCCGAGCCGTGCGTATGCTTCGCTTCGTGATGAGGTTTATGAAGACTTGTTCGGCTGTCTGCCGCCGAGAAAACCGAACGATATTTTGGGTGTTGCCTATCTTTCGGCTATTCAAATGCTGAACAGCAAACTTGAACCGATCGTGATCAAACGAGAAGGCTTTGAGAGTGCCACGGCATCGCGTGCGGCATCCTTTGCCGCGGATGCGGGAACACTTAGTACGCTTGTTCCGCAAGATAGCTTTGATCTGTTGCAAAACAGCAGGCTTGTTTCGATGCAAACGATTGAAAAAGCAATCCTTGCTTTCTTCCGTCTTTCAAACGCCGCGGATTTTCAATCGATTGCCGACCTGCCGGACGGACTTTCGCAAAGGCTGATCACGTTTGCCAAAAAGTGCGGGAGCTTGGAAGAACTGCTGGAAGCGGCTTCTACCAAGGTGTACACCAATGCCCGTATCCGTCGCAGTCTTTTATCTTGCTTTTTGGGCGTTACCAAGGAAATGCTTGACGAAAGACCTGCCTTTACGCGTCTGCTTGGTGCAACTGATAGAGGGCGCGCCGTTTTGAATGCAACTGATTTTCCTGTGTTGACTCGCCAAGGGCAGTATAGAACACTCGATGAGGGGGTAAAAAAGCAGGTTCTGTTTGCTGAGCGGGCGGACAATATTTACGCGCTTGCCGATGAAAATGCCCCTGTGAACAAGCCTTTTGTGGTGTAAAACGAAGCTTTTTTTGAAAAATCAATAAGAAAGACAAAAATCCCTTGACAATAGGTGGCTTCTTGGTGTATAATAACTGAAAGTGGCTTTTTGGCCGATCTCGCGAAAAGGAGACAGTAATATGGCTTGCAATGTGGAAGCAACAATCAAATGCAAATACCTTGTGTACAAAGACATTCCGCTTGTCCGTGAAGGCAATACGCTCTATTACGGCGATATGGAAGACAAATACGTGCTTTGCCTGATGATTCTGAATGATAAAGAAATTACAACCCCCGAGGGAAAGAAGGTTTCTGTTCCCGGTACGGTGATGGGTCAGGTATGGAGTACCAATAAGGCTCTTGCCGACACCGACCGTGTAAAGAAGCAGTTCTTTGAAGACGGTCTTGCCAAGGCTTTGGATTTCGGAATCTCTCAGCTTGAGCGCTACAAGAGAAAAGGTTAATGAGCAGCTCGGATGCTTTGGCATCCGAGTTTGTTTTATTTGATTTTTTTCAAAAAAATATTGAAAAAAACACTTGACAAATAAGAAATAGTGTGATAATATGATTAGGCGCTGATTTTGAGCGCACTTTGCCCCTGTAGCTCAGCCGGTAGAGCACTTGACTTTTAATCAAGGGGTCTGGAGTTCGAATCTCCACAGGAGCACCAAAAAACGCAGAGTAGCATTTGCTGCTCTGCGTTTTTTCGTTCACCTCACGATTCGAACTCTTCAAAGCCGCAGGCTTTGATAAGCTTTGCGAAAGAGGATAAACAAATATAGTGAACAAAAGCGCAAAGCAGAGTTCAGAATCTCCACAGGGAAAGGCGAATCAATTTACATTATTCACGTGATGCCCTCCTCATCCGTCACAGCGCTGCTG
>JAFXJX010000063.1 GCA_017532025.1 Clostridia bacterium
TAACGACCGATTCTTTAGATCAAGCAGTAAGACAATTTCAGCAAAATGGGGTTTACGCATAAAATTCTATGTAAATCAACGCGAAAATGGCGTAAAAATGGAGTAGAGCCAAAACGCCAATGCACGAAAACCCTTGTAAAATAAGGAAAAATTAAAGGAGAACAGATAAATATGAAACTTGGTATCGTAGGTTTGCCGAATGTAGGCAAAAGTACATTGTTTAACGCATTGACCAATGCGGGTGCGGCATCGGAAAACTATCCGTTCTGCACGATTGAACCGAACGTGGGTGTGGTAACAGTGCCCGACAGCCGTCTTGACTATCTTGCGGATATGTATCATCCCGAAAAATACACGCCTGCCATCATTGAGTTTGTGGATATTGCAGGTCTTGTGAAGGGCGCATCGAAAGGTGAGGGTCTTGGCAACAAGTTCCTTGGTCACATTCGTGCAGTGGATGCGATCGTGCATGTTGTCCGTTGCTTTGCCGATGAAAATATCGTTCACGTGGACGGCGATGTGAACCCTGTGAGAGACATTGAAACCATCAATCTTGAGCTTGTGTTTGCCGACCTTGAAGTGCTCGAGCGCCGCATGGATCGCACCAGAAAGCTGATGAAAGGCGACAAGACGCTTGCTGCTGAGCTTGCAATTCTCGAAAAGATTCAGGCGGTTCTGATGGACGGCAAATCGGTGAGATCCATCGTTCCCGAAACGCCCGAAGAAGCGGCATTCATTCACTCGCTTGAGCTTCTGACAGACAAGCCTGTTTTGTATGCTGCCAACATTGGCGAAGATTTGGTGACTTGCCCCGAGGAGAGTCCTTATTTCTGCGCGCTCAAAGAGTTTGCCGAAAGCGAACACGCAGGCATCATTCCTGTTTGTGCGCAGATTGAAGCGGAGATTGGCGAGCTTGACGCCGAAGAAAAGAAGGAATTTCTTGCCGACCTCGGCATTGAAGAAGGCGGACTTGACCGCCTGATCCGTGAAAGCTACAAGCTTCTGGGCTTAATCAGCTACTTGACAGCAGGCCCGAAGGAAGTGCGCGCTTGGACGATCGTGAAGGGTACGAAAGCGCCCCAAGCAGCAGGTAAGATCCACTCCGACTTTGAGCGCGGCTTTATCCGTGCGGAAGTGGTTGCGTATGACGATCTTGTGGCCTCGGGTTCGATGAACGCCGCCAAGGAAAAGGGTCTCATCCGAAGCGAGGGCAAGGAATACGTGATCGCCGACGGAGATATTGTTTTGTTTAGATTTAATGTGTAAAAAATAACCGAGCCTTTGGAGTTGGATGCTAAAAGACAGCTTTTTAGAGCTCGTTACCCACTGGCAGGAAAAGGACAGAGAATGTTTTACGCTCTCTGTCCTTTCTTCTTTATTAAGCACTGCATTTGTTGACACAAAAGAAAAGTTAATGGACAAAATCTTAACCCCATGATATAATTTACTAAGCAGTTTCAATATAGCAAACATTTGAAATTCAAGTGAAACTTTAGTTTCTCTACACGAATACCAACTTGGAAAAGACTATGTTGTGTTATATAATGTTCTCAACGGTACCGAATTTTTATTATTAAGGAGAAAATATGTCAATAGGATCAACTATTAAAAAATTGCGACACGAGCACGATATGACACAAGAACAGCTTGCGGAAATGCTTAATTTAACTTCGGCAGCTATTTCCGGATGGGAATGTGATAGGAATTCGCCCGATATCAGCCAAATACCGCTTTTGTGTCGAATTTTTGGAGTGTCTGCAGATGTTCTGCTCGGTATTGACTTGTCTACGCAAGAAGAAAAAATTGAAAGTATCATTGTAGAAGCAGAAAAATGCAGCGGGAAGGAATCGGTAAATATTTATCGACTTGCGCTTGCAGAATTTCCTGCATCCTATACGCTTATGCTGAACCTTGCCCATTCTCTTGACTATGCAGGAGAGCCGGAAACATACAATAGCCGACTGAAAGAAAGAATCGCACTGTATGAGCGAATTCGAGAAGGAACGAAAGACGCATATACCAAAAACTGCGCTGAAGGTTGGCTGTGTCGCATATACCTAAGCCAAGGGCAGCGTGATAAAGCGATCAAAATTGCAGAGAGTGTTCCGAATTTTATGTTTTCTTACAACGACTTTGAACTTATGTTGGCGCAAGGAAAAGAAAAAATTTATAATATGCATCATAGCATTGAGGAAAACTTTGCTTCTCTTTGTGATGATATTTGTTTTATGACCATGATCGAGATGGATGGGAAATCATTTTTTACACATGAACAAGCAATTTCTATGCTGGAAAAGATACCGAAATTGTATGAGGTTTTTTACGAGAACAAAGATTACCTTAACGATGGTCTAATGCTTACTTTGGTATACACACGCATGGCAGAGCATTACGCAGAGTTGAAGGATGCAGCCAATGCTATATGCTGCATTGAATCCGCCATAGAAAACGCAAGAATGGTAGATGCATATTATGAGGGATTGAGCAATGGTCCATATGGAATAACCAACACATGGGACTATCCTCAAATTCCGAAAGAAAAAAGACACACTTCCATCCTTGCAAATCCTGATTATGATTATCCAACTTGTACGATATGGATTGAAAAAGATGGTGAGAGTCAAGTTCAGCGTTGTATGAAAGATTTCTTACATGCGAGATTTGATTTCGTTAGAGATGAAATTGGAAAAATGACAAAATAATATTGAATTGATTAACCGCCGAGAGTGACCAAATGGTTACTCTCGGCGGTATCATTATTAGTTTGGTACTATAAGCGTAGTAAGTGCTTTTTTCTGTCCCTCAGTGGGCGATTTTAACTTGCCGTTGTTCAAAAGTGCAACAATACAATGAAGCAAGAACCATCCGTCAGAATGAAACAAGAATTGAAGTTCATACTCTTTTACTTTGCGTAAATGTGTGGGAACTGAATCTAATACCGCATCCATATAGGGTGCTTTGATCGTATCAAATTCATTTTTATATTTCGCTTTAATCTTTTCACCGATTGCGAGAAGCTTTTCTTTGACCTCGTTGCTCGATAAAATCACGATCTGCCATGCTGATTTAAAGTATCCGTCATAATCTCCGTTGGTTTTTACACAACCACGCTCGGATAACCATGCATATTCATCCTTAGAAAGACTGTCATCAAACTCTCTTTCGTAAAGACTGAGGATTCGTTTGGCATCTTCCGAATACTGAATACCGTGACGCTCACCACGGTCAGACCACTCGCTGTCTATCTGCCATAGGATACGATCGCCATTACCATTCCACATGGGTCCGCACCAATTCTTCATATAGGTGTAATCGTCAGGAAGAATCATTTCATTCGGAATAACGGATGCGTGGAAGATATTATACGCACCGTCCGGACGAATCGTGGCGACTTCTTCAAAAGAAATACGCTCATCCATCAGTTTCTCGCCCGACCAAGCCGCGATATAAGGAATCAGCGACCACAGAATAAAATTACGGTCTGCTTTGGAAGATTCCGTTAAGGAGATCGGGGCATCTGTCTGTGCGCACCAAATATCCGGATCATCAAGAATGCCAGAAGATATCAATTCATCATACAGATCATTTGCAAACAGTTCTGCAGCGTGCTTATACATATCGTTCTGTAGGGTAAGCAATTCTGCCGTTGGTTCGCTAATGATAAAATTGACAATGTACTTATCCTTCTGTGCCTGCAAAAAGCCGTATTCTTCAAGGAATTCCACTTCGGTTTCAACGTACACAGGGGAAACGCCCAGATCATCGGCAATCTCGTTAATTGTCTTTGCCGTATTACGCACACAGTAGCAAATATTCTGGGATAGCGTGGAACGGAAGAACTCGTCCGGGGACTTTGTGCCAATGTTTCCGTTGATGCCATATGAGTGAAATTTTATCGGATTAAATTTAAGTTCACTTGTTTTTCTCACAGTATCCATACCTCTTTTCAATTCTTTTTTGGCTTCAAACAAGTGCCATTTAACTGTACCAAGAGGAATGTTCAAACCCTTTGCAATATCGGCTTGCTTGCGGTTTTCAAAATAGTACGCAATCAAAATTTTGCGCTGTAGCTTTGAAAGATATGCAATTTCACTCTGCAATCGGCAGATAGCATCAGCATTATCGTCACCATCTGCCATCGAATCAGAATCAGCAACCACTTCCGCTGCCTCGTCAATCGACACACCTATGATAGTTTTAGCGGCATCCCGATAGTAATTACTGAGCGCATTGTGCGCAATCGTCCAAATAAATTTTCTAATATCACCAATATCGTCTTTCATCAAAAGCGCACGAAATGCATTCAACACGATATGTTGCGAAAGGTCTTCTGCATCCTGTGTGTTTTGGCATCGCTTCAGCGCAAAGCCGAATATAGGTTTGAGATATTCGGTTATGATTTGTTCGGCATCTTGTCTATTCACTTGTTTTCTCCTCTTGAAAGCTTTCACCCATATAGACACGGATTTTGAAAAAGGTTGGAACTTTTTATAATTATATCATAAATTTTTGAATTAGTCTACATAAAAGCATTTGTATCTACAATTGCAGTGCTTGTCAAAAGAAGGCAGGGAATGCAAAAACATTCTCTACCTTCTTCCTGTCGGTTGGCAACGCATTCTTAAAACTGTCCTTGAGAACACGCGCCTTATGGCTCGGTTATTCGTATGTTCAAAGGGTTGCTGCTGTGCGGATATCGGCGATGGCTTTTTGATAATCGTCTGCGCAGAATACGGCAGAGCCTGCCACGATGACTTCAACGCCTGCTTCGGCTACAAGGTGTGCATTGCTTGCCTTGATGCCGCCGTCAGCTTCGATGAGGATATCTCTGCCCGATTCGGCAATCAGTTTTTTCACGTAGCGTGCGTTATCGAGCGCGGATTCGATGAGCGACTGACCGCCAAAGCCGGGTTCAACCGTCATAATCAGTACCATATCGAGCAGGGGAAGGTAGTCTTTGATGATGGCGGGGTCGGTGTGCGGTTTGATGGCAAGAGCCGCTTTGACGCCGTGTGATTTGATGCGAAGAAGTGTTTCTTCGATTTTGTCGGTGGCTTCGGCGTGGAACGAAATGTAGTCAGCACCGGCTTTGGCAAAATCGTCGATATAGCGGATGGGCTCGTCGATCATGAGGTGAACGTCGAACACGATGTTCGACGATTTGCGAATGGCTTTGATGATTGGCGCACCAAAGGTGATGTTGGGCACGAATTTGCCGTCCATGACATCGAGATGGAGCATATCCGCGCCTGCTTCTGTGATGCGCTTGACTTCTTCATCGAGGATGGAAAAATCGGCAGAAAGAAGAGAAGGAGAAATTTGAATCATTGTTTTTGATTTCCTTTCGCTATCTTGCGGGGCTTTTTTACTTGAGTTCGTTTTTTATGAAAAGAGGGTATCCAATGCATGAATATCGGGTATCACATATTTTGTGTCTTTCCATATTATGCTAAGGGCAGGGAAAAATACGGCTGAACAATCCAATCGGGAATGACAAAAAACAGGACAGTTGACGAGATAAAAATTGGATATGTCTTGCCTTTCGATAGGGGCTGTCTTGTGGCAGCCCCGTTTTTTATGCCTTTTGAATCAGGCAAACGGCGTGCGCCGCAATGCCTTCTCCGCTGCCTGTAAACCCGAGCTTTTCTTCGGTGGTGGCTTTGATGTTGACGTCATCCACCGAAAGAGAAAGGGTCCTGGCAATTCTTTCACGCATTTCGGGAATGTAGGGGGAAAGCTTGGGTCTTTGGGCAATGACGGTGGCGTCGATGTTGCCGACGGTATAGCCTTTTTCAGAAATTCTTTGATAGGTGTCTTTCAAAAGGAGCATACTGTCGATGCCGAGATAGGTCTTATCGTTATCGGGATACAGCTTGCCAATATCGCCAAGGGCGGCGGCACCCAGCAGGGCATCCATGATGGCGTGGAGAAGCACGTCGGCATCCGAATGACCGTCAAGTCCTTTTTCGTAGGGGATTTCGACCCCACCGAGGATGAGCTTTCTGTTTTCGGTGAGTCGGTGAACATCATATCCGTGTCCGATTCGCATAAGAACCTCCGATTAGCTGTTTTGGCGTCTTTTCTTGAGAATGGCTTCTGCCATGACAAGGTCGGACGGTGTTGTGATTTTGATGTTTTCGCTTCCGCAGTCGATCAGCTTGACCGGGTAATAGTAGTGTTCAAGGATCGAAGCATCATCGGTGACGGCAACGCCTTCTTTTTGTGCTGCGTATGCGCAAGCCTCATACAGCGTTTTGTAAAAGCCTTGCGGTGTGGCGGCAAGATGCACAAAATCGCGGTTTTCGGTTCGTTCAATGAAACCTTTTTCGTTGGCGATCTTGACGGTATCCTTCGCCGTCATGGCGGCACAGGAGGCACGGAATTCGTGCGCGGCAAGCGTGACATCGCGGATGGTATCATCCGTAACAAGCGGTCTTGCACCGTCGTGGATGAGAAGATATCGGCTTTCCTTGGCGGTGGCGTTCAGCCCGTTCAAAGCGGATTCCTGACGGGTACTGCCGCCTGTTACCACTTTCGAAAGTTTCGAAATGGCATAGTCACTACCAAGCTGTTGATAGTACGCTTCGTCGCCCTTGCGGCAAACAAGGATGATCTCGTTAATATGCTTGCTGTTTTCAAAAGCAAGAAGAGAATGCGCTACAACGGGTTTACCTTCAAGCATCAAAAATTGCTTGGGGGTATCACCGCCGAAACGCGTAGAACTTCCGCCAACAAGAATGATAGCAGAAGTAAACAAGCGCTTTTTGAAGAGGGCAAGCGGACGGATTTTTCGTTTGACTTTTATTTTTTTCATTTTTTTACTTGAGCGTGATTCGGTTGTTTTCGGAAATGAGTGCTGTCGAGAAGAACACACGGCAAGCGTTAATCATGTGTTCCACGTCAGAAACACCTGCGATTTCACAAGCGGAATGCATGGCAAGCTGGGCAAGACCGATATCCACGGTTTTGATCGATACTTTTGTGGTGGCAATCGAGCCGAGTGTGGATCCGCCTGCCATATCCGAGCGGTTGGCAAAAACCTGTGTGGGTACATTTTCTTTTTGACAGATCTTTTTGAAAAGTGCCGCCGAAACGCCGTCGGTGGTGTAACGTTGAGACGCGTTGTATTTGATAACAATGCCGCTATTCATGCGGGGGGTGTTTTTGTTATCGGCAAGTTCGGGGTGATTGGGATGCATGGCGTGCGCATTGTCTGCCGAAAGCATGAAGGAATTGGCAAGGAAAGCTGCCTTTTGTTCGCTTGCCGAGAAAGCGGCGAGGATTCTATCAATCACAAGCGTAAGAAAATCTGAAGCTGCGCCTTGCTTGGTTTGGCTTCCTGTTTCTTCATTGTCAAACACGGCAAACATCGGAACAGCCGAGGTGGGCTTGGCATCCAAAAAGCCGAACAAGGAAGTGAAAGCGCATTCGAGATTATCAATACGGGGCGAGAGGAAAAAGGCTTCGTCTGCGCCGACCACACTGCCTTTTTGGCGGCAGTAGAGGAAAAGATCATGACCGATGATTCTGTCAGCTTCGATGCCAGATTCTTTTGCGACAAGATCCACCACTTTGGTGTGAGAGCTGATATCAGCCATCAAAGGCACCATATCGGTTTTGGCGTTGTAGTTGTATCCGTTATTGGTGTTGCTCATATGAATGGCAACGTTGGGGATCACAAGCAAATCACGGTCGATATTGACAAGACGCATTTCAATGCCGTCTTCGGTTTCTACGGCGATTCTGCCCGCAAGAGAAAGGGGGCGGTCGAACCAAGAGGGCATGATCATGCCGCCATAACGTTCGGTATTAAGACGCACATACTGTCCCACCGTTTCAAGCTCGGCGTTGGGCTTGACCTTGAAACAAGGAGAGTCGCTGTGAGAGGCGCAGATCATGAGTCCCGTGGGTGCAGACTCGGGCAGGGTAAAAGCGATGATAGATGAATTGTTACGGGTAATGAAGTATTTTCCGCCCTTGGTCAGCGCTTCGACAGAAGATTCATCAAGACGGGAAAAACCGTTTTGCAGAAGAATCTCTTCTGCGGTGGCTACCGCGTGGAATGCTGTGGGGCTGTGATCAATACAGTCGATCAGCTTGCGAAGATTTTCGTTTGACATAAGGGAACACATCCTTTACAGAGTTCATAGAAGAAAAAGCAGCTTTCGATGAGAAAGCTGCTTTTTGATTGTTTATTCTTCGTCGCAGTTTTCGCAATCGCAATCGCATTCGCTGCAGTCGCAGATTTCAAGGTCGAGTTCGATCGACTCACCGCACTTGGGGCATTCGATGCTTTCAAGTTCGAGCATATCTTCGCTGATGCAGAATTTCTTTCCGCAAGCTTCGCATTCAAGCTCATAGAACTCTTCGTCGTCATCGTAATCGTCATCGTCATCGTCGAAATCGTCTTCGTCTTCATCATAGCCGAAAACTTCTTCTTCAATGTCGCCAAGGTCCTGATCCACTTCTTCGATATATTCGCTGAGATACTGCGTATCTTCTTCAACAGCGTGCAGGGAATCGGCAATGCCTTCGAGGGCATCTACGATTGCCACGAGAAGCTTCTTTTCAGGGGTGTCTGCTTCAAAATTCATGCCGTCCATCAAGCCTTTGATGTAAGCAACTTTCTTTGCGTTATCCATAGTTTCAACCTATTCTCCGCCGAATAAAATTTGGTTGCGGTCAAAATCGGCGGTTTGTGACCGTAACGGAAAAAATTATGCTCTCGAGAGATATTCGCCGGTTCTGGTATCGATCTTCAAAACATCGCCGATGTTGATGAAGAGCGGAACCTTGATGGTGGCACCGGTTTCAAGTGTTGCGGGCTTAAGAGCACCTTGGGCTGTGTTACCAGCAAAACCGGGTTCGGTTTCGGTAACGGTGAGTTCAACGAACATGGGAGGTTCGATCGAGAAAGCCTTGCCCTTATAGGAAAGAACCTTAACGAGCATTTCTTCCTTTACAAACTTGAACGCATCGCCGAGAAGGTCTGCGCCGATGGGCTCCTGTTCGTAAGTTTCCATATCCATGAAATAATAAAGATCGCCGTCGTTGTAAAGATACTGCATTTCGCGTCTTTCAATGTAAGCGTTTTCAAACTTGTCTGTGGGAGAGAAGGTTGTTTCGGTAACGCCTCCAGTGATTACGTTGCGAAGCTTGGTTCTGACAAATGCTGCTCCTTTACCGGGTTTAACATGCTGGAACTCAATGACCTGATAGACCTTTCCGTCCATTTCAAAAGTAACGCCGTTTCTAAAATCGCCAGCTACTACCATAGTGTGTGTCCTCCGAATTTATATAAAGTATTATTTTAATATCCGACCTATTATACTACAACAGGAAAAGATTTTCAATAGATTTAATATTTTGTTTACAATTCAATCAAATTTTTCGGGCATTTTGTGATGTCTTCGACAGAACCGTCGCGGAAAACCACCATATCTTCGATTCTGACACCGTATTTGCCCTCAATATAGATGCCGGGCTCACAGGTAACAACGTGACCTGCTTCGAAAGGTGTGAGGGATGCAAAGTTAACACCGGGTGCTTCGTGGATGTCCATGCCCACGCCGTGACCGAGTCCGTGACCGAAACAGCCTTCATAGCCTGCGGCATAGATGATGTCTCTTGCTACCTTGTCGATCTCTCTGCCTGTTTTGCCAAAGTCGTAAGCGGCAAGGGCAGCAGTCTGCGCTTCAAGGACAGTATTGTAAACCTTTTTCATATCGTCATCGGCTTTGCCGATCACAACCGTACGGGTCATATCCGAGCAGTAGCCTTGATAAAGTGCGCCAAAATCCATGGTGAAAAATCCGCTTCCGAGCTTGACATCCGAGGGCACGCCATGTGGCATAGCGGATTTTTTGCCCGCAACGGCAATGGTGTTGAAGGATGTTGCCTTGGCACCGAGTCTACGCATGGTAAATTCCAGCTCAAGTGCCACTTCGACTTCGGTACGCTCGGGGGTGATGAAGCCGAGGATGTGGTCAAATGCCTTTTCGGCAATGCGCTGTGCGGCGATCATGGCATCGATCTCGCAAGGCTCTTTTTTGATACGCAGACCTTCTACAATTCTGCCCGCACCCATAAAGCGTGCGGAGGGAAGGGCTTTTTTATACTGTTCAAGCACTTCTACGGTGATGGAAGCGTCTTCATAACCGATGATTATATCACTATCAACAAGCTCAGCGGCTGTCTTGACAAGTCCGCCGTTGTGGGTGATGATGGAAAACTCATGGCTTGCTTCTTTTTTGGCAGCTTCGATATAACGGAAGTCGGTGATGAGATAAGATGTTTGGCGTGTTACCAGCACAAGTCCGTCATGAAATTCAAAGCCTGTGAGATAGGTTTGGTTTTTATTGTTGGTAATGAGGAGCGCGTCAACTTCGGCAGGCATTACCTTGATGAGTTTTTGCAGTCGAGTCATGGTGATTCCTTTCTTGTATTATGTCAAGGAGAGATAATACTGTTTCATGGCAAAAGCATCGTCTGCCTGTGTACCGTTCGATTCACAAATGATGCGCGGGGAAAGCCCTTCGCGGACAATAGCCTCTATCAGCGGTTCAAAATCCGGACCGTAGGTGGTGTCTTCAAAGGTTAAGTGGCGTTTTTCGCCGGCTGCTGTGAATTCGATTTTGGAAAAGTGGCAGTGCAGAGTATCGGCGTATTCTGCGCCAAGGGCAGTTCCGATTTTGTCAAACACCTTGCGGTATTCGTCTGCTGTGGGGAAGAGTCCGCCGCGCTCGCGTGCGTTCATGTGACCGAAATCAACCACCGGGCAAAGGCGTTTGTCGATCTTGCAGATATCAATGACTTCGTCAAGCGTGCCAAGCTGATTGATCTTGCCCATGGTTTCAAGCCCGAAGCGCACCTTGGAATCGGGGAGTGCTTCGAGTGTTTTGTACATGGTATCTTTCACAAGTGCCACCGCTTCTTCACGTGAGATTTTGGCAGCGCTTCCTGTATGGATCACAAGAATGTCAGCCCCAAAGGCGCGGGCAGCTTCTTCGCTTTTTTTGATGTATTCAATGCTTTTGAGTCTTTTTTCTTCTTCCACAGAGGAAAGTGAAATGAAGTAGGGTGTGTGGAAAGACGTTTGGATGCCTTGCTTTTTGGCTTCCTCTCCAAGGGCTGAAAAGGTGGCAAGGGAAGCTGTGATGCCGTTACCCGCAGGGTATTCAAACGCATCAAGCCCCATGGCTTTGAGCCAAGCGAAGGCTTCAAGCGTTTTTTTATGTTTTTCCTGATAGAAGCGTTCCGAGTTTCCGCTCGGTCCAAAGAGTGCTCCCATGGTATATCTCCTTATTTGGTTTGTTTCTTCTTCTCACGCCGTCTGTAACGGGCGAGAAACGGTTTTTCAAGAACACGTTTGCTTTTGAAAAACAGATTGGTTTTATCTTTGATGGGCGGAACGAGAAGAGTGGCGCGCACACCTAAAAAATTGCCTGTCCACACATCGGTAAAGACTTGGTCGCCGAGCATGGCGGTTTCTTCCGGTGAAAAGCCGAGTTTGTCAAGAAGCTGTTTGGCTTTTTTGGTACGGGGCTTTCCTGCATCTGCCGACCATGCGTTGTCGATCGATTCGGTGAATCTCTTTACGCGGTCATCGTTATTATTGGAAAGGAAAATGACGGTGATACCGTTTTCCTTCATGGCGGAAAGCCATGTGAGCACCGCTTCTGTCGGCACGGCATCATCGTATGTGACAAGTGTATTATCAATATCGCAAAGAAGACAGCGCACCTGCAAGCTTTTTAAGAAAGCCGGTGTGACCTCACGAAAGCTGTCAAACATATAATCCGGTACGGAAAAAGACACGGCAAACTCCTTTCTGGGCATGACCCGCGTGATGAGAAAGAAAAAAACTTCCTTTTTGTATTCTACACCAAAAAGAGTGCGGTTGTCAACTCTTATCACGGGAAAAGGAGAATATTTTTGTTTATGAGCGTGCTTCTTTCTTGTTTTTTGATTTTGAGTATGATACAATAAAATCAAAAACACGAAAGGAAGTATTTTATGAAAAAAACGATTTTGGTTTTACTTTTTTGCGCCATTTTGACTGCCACGGTTTCTTGTAACACAAGTGATGATATAGATTCCGTCAATGTAGATACCACCACCGCACCGGTAACGACTACCTCCAACCTGATCAATCATCAAAACAAACAACCGTCTGAAAACGTATATCAAGATGTTATCAACCAATATCAAGAATTGCTTACGTTGAAAAAGAACAATGCCAATTATGAAAAGATTTATTTGAGTAGCAACGAGGAAGGGAATGAAATTCAATCTGCCGTATACCATGCCATATTGTGTAACAATCCGGAGGAAATGGGATACGCGATGAAAGATTTGAATGGTGACGGTGTTGACGAGCTGATACTGCTCAACGAGGATTATCACGTATACGCGATTTTTACCGCAATTAACGGAAAATCCGTGGTGGTAGATGCGAGTTTCTATGGCGACGTCAATTATACAGGCGCGATCGGGTCGGACGGTACGATCTATAAACACGGTTACGGTAAAGGAGAAAACGTATACGGTTATAGCATGAAGCTTTCTAACGACGGCAGATTATCCGGAATAGAGTTTGGATGCTCGGACGTGGATATTGACGATCCCGCAGTGGATTATTACAAAATTGAAAACGGCGTGCGTGAATCGATTGATTACGACGAGTTTAAGAGGTTAAATGATGCGTATTATGAAACGGTGGGTAACGCTACTGACCTTACAAAACAATCATGTGGTAATTTTGTTCGAATGAAAATAGAGTGATTTTAATGCCCTGCACGAAAGAAAGTGTTTCTTTCGTGCTTCGGGTGTCAAAGGACAGTTGTTGAAATTCAATAGAATACGTTATCTACCGACAGAAAAAGGACGAAGAATTCAAAAAAATCTTCGTCCTCTTTTCTTGACAAGCACTGCATTTGTAGACACAAATGCTTTTATGTAGACTAATTCATAAATTTATGATATAATATTTGCGAAAAACATTAACCAAATCATTTTTCTTTCACTATTAAGGCAGAAGCTTCTAAAAACAAATAAGGAGGTGAGCGTATGAACAAAATCGAATTGCACGAAAAGATAACAGAAGCATCTAAAACTATTTTCTCCTACTGTATGGCGAAAACGCCTACACGAGAAGAAGCCGAAGATCTATCGCAAGATATTTTGTATGAGCTAATAAAGTCAGCAAAAAATATTCGCGACGACAATGCCTTTTACGCGTTTATGTGGGGTGTTGCAGGAAACGTATATAGACAGTGGTACAAGAAAAAGCTGAAAAATAACACTTGCGAATTGACGAAAGATATTCCCTCGGACGATGTGTTCACGGAAGATGATAATAACGATATATATCTACTTCGTCGTGAGCTTACTTTGTTATCCGAGAAATATCGAAAAGCAACGATTTTCTATTACATTGACGGACGTTCTTGTTCTGAAATTTCATCTGCGCTTGCCATTTCCGAAAGCATGGTAAAATACCTGCTGTTCAAATCACGAAAAATATTGAAAGAAGGAATGAATATGGAAAGAAGTCTTGGAAAACTTAGTTACAATCCGAAAACATTAATCCCAATGTATAACGGTGAGGGACCAAACTACTTTTGGGATTTTATGCAAAGCAAAATCAAACAAAATATTGTTAGTTCTTGTTATAACGATGCATTGACTGTTCAACAAATCAGCCTTGAGACCGGCATTCCGCTCCCGTATCTTGACAACGAAATCAAGGAACTTGAAAATAGAAAAATTATTATCAAAGATGGTAATTATTATAAAGCAAATGTAATTATTATTACAGAGGAATGTACCGACGAAATTGATCGTGCTGTTGCAAAATATCACGACCAAATTGCCGATAAAATTGAATTATTTATCAAAGAA
>JAFXJX010000064.1 GCA_017532025.1 Clostridia bacterium
ATCGGTTGCACCGATAGCAAGATAAGCTTGGGCGAGCAACAAATAACAATCCCCGGAATCGAAATCGTGATACGGTGGAGGACATTCATCCTTGAAGATGGCTTTCATAACCGAAAAAAATCTTTCATAGACCTCAATGGCATCTGCGTAATTTCCATTGTTGTAATATGCTTTGCCCAAACAAGCAATATTGTTCTCAAAGGCTTGGAGCGAATAATCAATATCACTGCACAAATAAGTGGCTTGACGCTCGTAGTTGCCCATATATTCATTTACAATCGCCATGGTGGAGTATAGCGTAAGATCTGTTCGGACGGGAAAGTTACGAGCTTCGGTCGTGGCTAAGTCAAATTTCTTATTTGCGCTGTATAAGAAAACCAAATTATGTCGCGCCCACAAAATATCCGAGATATTCTTAGAATTTGTGATGATGAAATTAGCCTGTCTGATCGTTTCGGGAATGATTGCTTCGGCACGGTCTTTTGCATATATCCACCCGTTATCGGGCATCGAAAGAGAAAAACCCAAGTCCATACAATTATACGTAATTATATAATTGTTAGGATATTTTTTCAGACCTTCCATTAAAACATCGTATGCCTTCAGATATGTGTCGAGCTTGCCATATTCTTGTATGCTGTTTGCAGTTGAAACTATCTTGAGTGCATCTTCTGTTTCAGATGTGTGGTCTATACCAAACAGAAAATCTGTGCTTACATCAAATATTGTTGCGAGTGGCACGATCTGCGAAATGTCCGGCATTCCGGAATCGTTTTCCCATTTTGAAATTGCTTGATACGTAACACCTAATCGCTCAGCAAGTTCCTCTTGTGTAAACCCTTGCCCCTTGCGTAGGTTCTTTATAATTTGCCCCATGGTCAATGCCATAATTGCACCTCCGTAAATAGTTCATATCGGTACCGTGATTTAATTATATCACATAGTTTCTGATTACTGAAGCGACTTAAAAATGAGCTCGCTCAACTTTTCGTTGAGTTTATTATAGCACAAAAATGTGTATTCGTCTATAACAAATGAAAGCCCCGCGCGAGGCGGGGCGAGAATGATAGAAACCATTTAATATTGTGTCAGCGCAAAAAACTCGCCACAACCAAAGCCGGCTTCGTTATGAATGAGTCTCTCAATCAATCGGAAAGTGACTGCCGCCTCGATTGCTTTGATTTTGTGAAGCAGATAGCGCGTACCATCATTTGTTTCTAATTCTACGATGTGCAGGGACATCAGTTTTTCCAAAGCTTCCTGTACATCATCCGTAGAGATTTCGAGGGAACGAGAAAGTTCATTCGGTCGGATTTCTATCGTAAAGTATTCGGAATTCTTATAATCAAACGGCGCAGTACTCTGAAAATATTCATTACAAATATGAGAAAGCATCTGTCTCACATTGGAATCCGATAGCTTTTTAATGCCGGAGGCTACCTCAGGCTTATCAAATACTGAACCGATATCTGTTGGCTTAATACCGGAGTCGATCATCGTGAGAGTATTAGACACGAATGCAGCACCTGCAGTGTCAGATAAGCAACACATTGTATAAAGCTGTCGTATTTGGTCGTACTTCTTTGTAGAGGGACTCTGCTCACCTTTCAAAATGTCCCAAGCATTGCAATTCACCAAATTGGTTTGATGACACAAGGAATCAATAATCACAGCTTGTGCATCCTTCGGGAAATTGTGAACAGCTTTCTCGTTGAAAACCTTGGATTTTTGTGCTGAGGTCTGAATGATGTGTTCTGCAAACAAATCATCCAAGGTAACATCAAGTGCGTTTGCAATTTTAGGAAGAAGCATGATGTCAGGCATAGAGGTTTCTGACTCCCATTTTGATACTGCTTGATTGGTCACCCCGATTTTCTGCCCTAACTCTTCTTGCGTATATCCTTTGCTCTTTCGGAAATAAGCAATGTTCTTTCCCATTGACATACAATTTTCCTCCTTCTCTTGGATGATTATATTATAGCATATTTATGACAAAAGGTAAAGCGACGCATCAGAGAGTTTGCAAATAAATATTGAACTAAAATCGCTGTTTGGTTGGAAAGAGGATATATAATAAATAGATTTTCTGCTTTCCCGACGCTTGCGTCCGGGGCAAGCATAGCGCGTGGCAGTCCTCGCGCAGTCGGGCAGAAGCCTGAACCCACGATTCACGGAGAGAAAGGGTTCTCTTTTTAATAAGTTCATGCCGACAGAAAACCCCACCAAAGAAAATCCTTGGTGGGGTTCGTGCTTTCTCCGCGAAGAATGCAGATGAGAAGGACGGTCTGTTTCTTTTTATTTACTGATATTCGAATTTCGAGGTGTCGTACCACACCACAGCTTCTTCGGGGGTGAAGGCAGGGGTTGTACCTTTGGTGTGTGCTTCGTACTGCTGCATGATTTCAGCTTCTGTTGCGGCAAAGGGAAGAACATAAGCGTACGCATACGCGCCTCTGCCGTAGCGGTCTTTGCTTGGATCGGCACCGAGACCGAGCTTGTTGCTGCTCGAGCTGATGCTGCCCGATGCGTTTGAAGCTGTGCCGACAAGCTTACCGTTGACGTACAGACGAAGATTTGCGCCTTCACGCACGCCGACGATGTAAGCCCATTCGTTGATCTTGAGTCCTGCTGTGGCGGGGTCAACCGTGATGATGGCATCCCAGTTGCCGCGATAGACAAAGAATTCAAGCTTGCCGTTGCCGTCAATTTTGATGGTGACCTGCGTGTCGCCTTTGGCAAGGATGACGTTTTGTGAGTCAAAGTCATCAAGACGGGCATACGCCGCAAAGGTAAAGTTTTTGCTTCCGGAAAGTGCCGCATTGATCTTGCCGCCAAGGTCGCTTGACAGGATATATCCGTCAAGTGCGTAGCCGGAGGGTGATGCCGCTTCGGAATAGACAAGACCTCCGCCAAGGGTCGCGGTATTGCCGTTTGGCGACTGATCTTTGAATACGATCTTGATCGATCCACCCTTTTCCACGGTTTCAAGAACATTCAGATTGGTGACAAGCTTTTTCTGTGCATCTGTCAGTCGGTTATACGCGGCACGCACAGCTGTAACCTTCGAAGCATCGGTGGTGAGCGAAGCGATGGCATCGGTGATCTTGTTGGCAATCAGCTTGTCAATATCGTCCGCTGTCATGCTGTCTGCTGTATGCCACGTGCGGTAGAGGGTGTCGATATCGTCCTTTTCTTTATCAAAAGGAACGATGGTGTATGTGTAGGAGTAATCTCTGCCGTCGTTGTAGAGACGGTACTGCGAGAGGGTATCGGGACCGCAGGAAGCGCCGCCTGTACCGCGTGAGCCGTAGTCAACATTCAAATAGGTGTTGTTTTCGTTGTAGCGGATCTGATAGATGTATTTGGCGTTTTTCAGATATGACTGCGAAATATGCAGCGCAGAGGCTTCGACCTGATTCTCGGCAACGATCAGAATGCCTGTGGCTTTTTGATCGGATGTCAGCGAGAAATAGCGGACACCTGTTTTGTTGCCTGTGTCTTGCGGACGGGGATAGGGATAGAAGGAATCTCTTACCGTGGTGGTGTAAAGACCGGCGTGTGCGCTACGCAAACGGTCAGTATAACTGTCATGAGGGCCGTTTCCGAAGAAGGTGATGGCTTCATAATCGCCGGGCAAGGTGATGGTGGCGCCGAAGCGGAGCATTTCGCCCATTTTGGCAGAGGGATTCAGCTTGCTTGTCACGGTGATCTCGCCGCTTCCGTAGATGGTGTAAACGACGGTTTCACTGCCTGCGCTCAAAGAAAGCGCAAGATCGGTCGCAACCGTGAGATTTTTTTGATCAGAAGAGGCGTTTACGGTAAAGCTGTTGACAGCGTTATTCTTAACACTGTCCCAACCAAAGGAGGTTTTGACGTCATTGTCGTTTTTCGCGCGGGTGAAGTTGGGCGTGGGTCCGTTTGTGATGACGGTTTCACCCTTGTAGGTGTAAGTTTTGAGAATGCCGTTTTCTTTGTCAAAGGTGACGGTGAAATCCTTGCCTGTTACTGTAAGCTCGGTATCGGTTTCGGTATAGGAAAGAGTGGTCATTTTCGAAGTATCAACAGACATATGCTCTATCTCTGCATAGATGGCAAATTGCTCGGACGCAACGATATGCCCCTTTTTGGCATAGGGAGAATCTTCTGCAAGACGGGCGTAAAGAGTGACGAAGTATTCGCTGTCGTCAGAGAGCACTTCGGGCATTGTAAAGGGGATTTCCACGGATGTGGTGGATTTGGGCGCGCCTGAGAGGGTGAAGCTGCCGGAATCGATCACCTTGCCGTTGCAGGTGAGTTCATAGTCGTAAGTGAATGCCGAAAGGCTTATGAAGTTATACTCGTTGTAAACCGAGACTGTTTTGTTCACGCTTGTTAAAGCATCGGCTGTGAACCGGATCGACTGGTAAGCATATTTGGCTTCATACGCTTCGGGTTGAATGGTGCGGTCGGAAGAAAGAATGCCATTTTGCAAGAAGTTACCGCTGTTGGGTCGATCTCCCCAAACACCGCCGTAGCCGATGAACTTGCCGGTGCCGTAGTAGTCATAGGTGTTTCTGATGTTCGTGGGGATCGGTGTCCACATACCCTGGTCCACATAGTCCCAAATGAAGCCGCCAAGCAGATTGTCGGCAGAACGGAATGCTTCGCAGTATTCATAGATGTTGCCGAGCGAGTTGCCCATGGCGTGCGCGTATTCGCAAAGGACAAAAGGCATCTTGTTTGCGGCAAGGGCGCGGCTTTTTACATCGTAAACCGAAGAATACATGCTGCTGGAAACGTCTACGCCGCCGCTTGAACCGAGCGACTCAAAATGAATCGGACGGGTGGGATCGCTTTTTTTCAGATTGCTGATAACGGTGGGATAGATCGGAGCACCCGTAGTGGTTTCGTTGCCGATCGACCACATGACAATCGAGGTGTGGTTCTTTTTGGCTTGTGTGTGCGAATTCACGCGGTCCTTGACGAGATTGGTAAAGTAACGCGTGGTTTGGTCGGTATTGACGCCGTAGTGGGTTTCAATGTTACATTCACCCATCACAAGAATGCCGTATTTGTCGCACATATTGTAGAAATAGCTGTCGTTGGGGTAATGCGAGGTGCGAACCGAGTTGATGTTGAGTTGCTTCATGATCTGCACATCTTTTTCGAGCAGCTCGCGCGGCATATATCTGCCTGCTTCGGGATTGGTATCGTGGCGGTTAACACCGTGGAAGAAAAGCGGCTGTCCGTTTAAGAGGACGGTGGTGTAGCTCGAATTGGTGGCTGTTGTGCTGCGGGTTTTGGTGAAGCTGATCTCACGGAAACCAAGCTGCTGTGAGGTACTGCCGTAATACACGCCGTTTTTGTCGTAAAGGCTGATGATGAGTGTGTAAAGATAGGGATCTTCATCTGACCAGAGGTGTGGCGCTTTGATTACTTTTTCAAGATCGACCGAAACAGTCTTGAGAGAATCAACGGCGGGAAGTGCGGCACGGAAGGGGTCGGCGGCAAAAACGGAGTTGCCGTCGGCATCCACAAGACGAATATCGAGCGAATAGAAGCCTGCTTCTGCGGCTGTGGTGGTGGAATTGAAGATTTCGGCATTGATCTTTAAGGTGGCATCTGTGAATGTGTCATCAAGATCGGTGATGACGGTATAGTCGGCGAGGTTCACACCCGGCAGGGAGTAAGCATACACGTCACGGAAGATGCCTGCAAGGCGCATATAGTCCTGGTTTTCAAAGTATGAGCCGTCGCACCAGCGGTACACTCTGACGGCGATGAGGTTATCCTTGCCGTCGGGATTTAAGTAAGCGGTGATGTCAAAGTCGGAAGCGTCGAAGGAGTCTTCGCTGTAGCCGACCTCGTAGCCGTTAACGTACAGGTAATATGCCGATTCCACGCCCTGGAAAGACAGGTAGATGCGTCTGCCCGACGCGATCCACTCAGGATCAAAATCAACATAGGTGCGGTAGAAGCCGACCGGGTTAGTGACGGTGGGCGCAATCGGAACTGTAAACTTACCGTTGCCATAAGCATCGTTATCCCAGGGGTATTGGGTGTTGGTATAGATCGGGAAGTCAAACCCTTGTGTTTGCCAGGAAGCAGGCAGGGTAACATTCCGAAAACCGCCGTAGTAGGCGTCTTTATAGACCGAAACGAGGGTGTCACCGTCATATTTCGGCGCTTTTGTCATATCGTAATCGGTTTTGTAAAAATCAAACAAGCCTTTTTGTTTGGCAATTGATTCGTTTTTGTAAACTGCAAGTTGCCAAGTGTTGCCTTCGCCTGTCAAAAGCTTATAGTAAGACGAAAGCTCAGGGGTGTAGTTGACTGAGGCTGTGTAGGCTTCGGAGAGGGTTTTGTAAACGATGGTGTTGGTGGTGTGGTGGTCAATCTCGCCAATCGAAACGATGCTGCTTTGGTTAACGGTTTTTCCGTTTGCATCCTTGGAGTTGATCTGCCCTGTCCATTCAAGACCCGAAAAGAGGGTCTTGCCGGGCTCAGAGATTGTGGCAAGCACACTCTTGGGTATGGTGAGAGTGGCGTCCCAAGGATCATCTTCGGTGAAGGGATTGATAAGTCCGCCTTGATTCGGCATGGTTGTGCTTTCAGGCGTGGCGGTTCCCTCAGGCTTGTTGGAGGTGGTCACGGGAGTTTGATCCGATATGCCGGCCTGCGTTGTGGTGGTTGGTGTGCTGCCGCCGCAGCTGCATCCCACAAATAACAGCGTTGTGAGAAGAATGAGTGTGAGAATGAGACAGGCTTTGGTATGTTTCATAACGGGTCCTCCATCGCTTTCTAAAATACTTCTGATTGTATTTTACAATATATCGGCATCTGTGTCAATTCAATATTTCTTGTTCATATGTGTTTTTTTCTTGGATTTTTTTATATTTTCTTTGCTTTTTTGTAAAACAGCAAAAAAACTATTGCATATATCACAAGGAGTATGCTAAAATAAAGAAAATGCCGTTCTGCGGTAATATGACAATAAGGATCGGGTTTTGACAATGATCGACAAACTGAATTTTCACAAAGGGATTGATCTGCTTCATTATGGATGCGAAGCACCTCACGCCTATTTTATTCCTTATCACAGTGTACAAGCCGCCGCTAAGGGAAACCGCGCCGAAAGCCGCTTTTTCAAGTCGCTTTGCGGCGAATGGGATTTTAAGTTTTATTCTTCTGCGCTGGATCTGCCCGATTTTACCGAGGAAGGCACTCAGCTTGTCTATGAAAAAATCCCCGTGCCGATGAGCTGGCAGATGCTTACCGAGCGCGGATACGACAAACCGAACTATACAAACATTCGCTATCCCTTCCCGTGCGACCCACCTCACGTGCCGGACGAGAATCCTTGCGCGCTCTACCGTCGCTTTTTCACAGTTTCGGCTGAGTCGCTTGCCGAAAAAGAGGTCTTTTTGAACTTTGAAGGTGTGGATTCCTGTTTTTATCTCTATATCAACAACGAATTTGTGGCTTACAGCCAAGTCAGTCACATGACGTCCGAGATCAATGTAACGTCCTATCTGCAAGAAGGTGAGAACGAGATCAAGGTGCTTGTTTTCAAGTGGTGCGACGGCTCCTATCTTGAGGACCAGGACAAGTGGCGCACCTCGGGTATCATTCGCGAAGTGTATCTTGTTTACCGTGATCTTTGTCGTGTGGAGGATATTTTCGTTAAAACCATTCTCTCGCCCGATTATTCCTCGGCAAGAGTGGAGGCTGAGATCACGGGCAGTGAGAATTTGCAACTCAGATGGATGATTGCCGATGCCGACGGCAAAACCGTGGCGGCAGGCTTTGGCGACGTGTTTGCCAAGATCGACGAGCCGCGTCTTTGGTCGGATGAAGACCCCTATCTTTACACCTTGATTCTTTCAAGCGGCAGTGAACACATTTGTCAGAAGATTGGTCTTCGCCGCATTAAGAGCGAAAACGGTGTGCTGTATATTAACGGCAAGGCAGTGAAGCTTAAGGGTGTGAATCGCCACGACAGCCACCCCTACCTCGGCTCAGCCACACCGATGGAAAGTATGCTTGGCGACATTTTCATCATGAAGCAGAACAATGTGAACACTGTGCGTACCTCGCACTATCCGAATGACCCGCGCTTTGCCGAGCTGTGCGACAAGTACGGCATTTATATGGTAGATGAAGCTGACCTTGAAACTCACGGCATTTACGAAAGCGGTGACTATCATTATTTAACCAACCATCCCGACTGGGAGAATGCTTACGTGGACCGCATGCGTCTGCTGTTAGAGCGCGACAAGAACCGTCCTTCGGTTATTATGTGGTCGCTTGGCAACGAATCGGGCTTTGGTGAGAATCACCGCGCGATGGCGCGCTATATCAAGAGCCGCGATACCTCGCGTCTTGTGCATTACGAGGGTTGTCGGCACGAGCTTTTGGAAGAAGAGCTTGCGCGCGGTGAGGATTTGATTGATGTGGCAAGCCGTATGTATGCCGCACCCGGAGATATGCTGAATTACGTTGAGAGCTTGGAAAAGCCTCTGCCGTTCTTCCAATGCGAATACTGTCACGCCATGGGCAACGGCCCCGGCGACCTTGCCGAATATTGGGAAGAGTTCAGAAAGAGCGACCGTCTTTCGGGCGGTTGCGTATGGGAAATGCTTGACCATTCGGTTGCTCTTGACGATGAATACGGCAAACCGCGTTTCACTTACGGCGGTGACTTTAATGACCGGCCGAATGACGGAAACTTCTGCGTAGACGGTCTTGTGTATCCCGACAGACGTCTTCATACCGGTATGCTCGAAGTGAAGCAGGTCTATGCGCCTCTTGCCATTACGGCAAAGAATATCGCAAGCGGGCAGTTTACGCTGAAAAGCTACCGCTACTTTACCCGCCTTTCGGATATTGCCCTCACGTACATGATTGAGCGCAACGGCAAGGTGATTGCGCAGGGTAAGGTGTGGAACAGCGATATCGGACCGAGTGAAGAAACCGAAATTCGTATTGATTATCCGCAACAGATGACAGGCAGAGTGTTCATCACCTTTACCGCGCGCCTTGAGGCAGCGACTGAATGGGCAGCATACGGACACGAGCTTTGCTCCTATCAGTTTGAAATTCCCACCGAAGAAGACGTGGTGGAGGCAGGAGAAAAGAATCTGATTGCGATAGAAGAAACCAACGCTGTCTATGTGATTTCGGTAGGCGAAACGGTGTATACCTTTGACAAGAGAAGGGGTCTTCTTGTTGGCATTGAAAACAACGGAAAGGCGCTTCTCTGTGAGCCGATGATCCCCACCGTATGGCGCGCGCCACTTGATAACGACCGTAACATTCGCAGAGATTGGCAGGGAAAGGGTTATCACAGAGCCTTTACCAAGTGCTATTTCGTTTCGGGTGTTAAAACCTTGGATGTTGGGGAAGGGGTGTACTTAGAAGCCGAGCTTGCGCTCAGTGGCTATACCAACCGACCGATTCTTCGCACGAAGATCACCTATACCGTCAAAGCAACCGGAGAATTGCAGGTTGCACAAGAAGTGAAAGTGGATAAAGATTATCCCTTCCTGCCGCGCTATGGCATGAAGATTGTGATGCCTGAGCGAAGTGAGAGGATGGCTTACTTTGGCATGGGACCGATGGAGGCGTATGCCGACAAGCATCTTGCCGCGCGCATGGGACTTTTCAAGACAACGGTGAGTGACAACTTTGAGCATTACGTGATGCCGCAGGAAAATTCGGCGCACGTTGGTACCGAGTGGGCATCGGTTTGGAGTCTTGCCGGTCACGGACTTCTCTTTGCGTCGGATGCGACCATGACCTTTAATGCACAGCATTATTCGGCAGAAACCTTGACCGAAGCGCTTCACGATTACGAGCTCATCCCCGATAAAAAGACCTTTGTGTATATCGATTACAAGCAGAGTGGCTCCGGCTCTAACTCCTGCGGTCCTGCACTTGCTGAAAAGTACCGCTTGAACGAAAAGGAATTTGAATTCCGCTTTGCCTTAAAGCCCGTGCTTGCCAACGATACCGACTTCTTTGCCGAAAGCATGAGAATGACAAAAGAATAAAAAATAAACCTGCCGTTTTGAACTGCCCCAAATTGCACGGACAGCACAAAAAACACCCCTGTGGTAGAAAATAATAAAGATTAAGCAACGAACTGACATCGCTTTTCAAGTGGTGTCAGTTTTGTTTTTAGTTGGATACGTTCATTGTTGTAGAATTGGATGTATGCACCTATGAGG
>JAFXJX010000065.1 GCA_017532025.1 Clostridia bacterium
AGCGAACCGCCTCCGAGGTCAAGGAGTCGGTAGACGAACTCTCGGACAAGCTCCGAAGCGTGTGGAAGGTGGCGCTGGGTACGGTCATCGGATCGGCGGCACTCTCCTCTCTGCTCTCGGCTCTGGTTTGTTTTCTGCTGCGTTGAGCGGAGATGGGAAGTCGCCCGAGGAGATCGAAGCCGAGGAAGAAGCACGCCGCTCGGCGCAGAATATCGGCGCTCTCGCAGGTGTGGCTGTGGGTGTGGCGATGATGGTTGGGCAGGCGGATGAGGATGCCGCCGAGGAGGCGAGCGATGACGAGAACTTCGATGACGGTCCGAAGCTGAGTATGTAAGAATCCATGCGGCAAGTATTTTCCGCATTTTCAAAAGTTTTTAAAGGTGCTTAGGGAACTTTTTTCAAAAAGTTCCCTAAGCGGGGTTTGGGGTGGAGCCCCAAGAAAGACCTGCTAATAAAAGTCAAGTCCTAAAATGAAAAAAGTTCAAAGAAACTGAACTCTCAAAAATGGGCATAACAAAAAGACCACCGCATTGTGAAAACTTTTGCGCCGGTCAAGGCAATTAAGGGCAAAGCACCAAGGTGCTTCGCCCGAAGGACAATTATACCGGAGGCGTGTTGTCAACATACAAAAAATTCAGAATGTAATTCCGAATTTTTTGTAAACTCGCGGCGCAGATGCGCTTGGCGAGATTCAAGTGTTGACAAGGCATTCCATTACTCTAGCGTAATAGATGCGCAGAAATTTGTTTGCTGCGGCGATCATATAGACCTTGTATGGCTTGCCTTCAGAGCGTTTCTTGTCAAGATATGTATAAACGGGTTCGTTTTGAGGGCTGGTTTGTAAGATCACAGACATTACTTGAAACAATGTTTTTCGTAATGATGCGGATCCACGCTTTGTAATGGCTTTTGACCGTTTGTCAATCTGTCCCGATTGATCCGGTGGCGAATCAATGCCTGCAAAAGCAACAAGAGATTTCTTGCTTCTAAATCGGGTAACGTCTCCAATCTCTGCTATAAGTTGAGGACCGAGAACCTCACCAACGCCATAAAGAGCCATAACGGTGTCGTATTCGGGCAAAAACGAAGAAAGTTTTTGCATCTCTTTTTTGAGCGTAGCAAGCGTTTCTTCGATAGCTTGCAACTGGATAATAGCTTGTGTGATCAGCACTTTTGTTGATTCGCATTTTGGTAACAATCCAACATTGCCGCAAGCTTCGACATAAATGTCTTCGGCTTTGCAGGTACTGTAATTGTATCCGTTATGCTTACACCAACGCTCATATTTGTCCTTGAATTGCTTCTCAGATATGCCGCAAACACATTCACAATGCCAAAATTTCAATGCAAAATCTACCCATTTCTCATGACCGTCGCTTTTTCTTGGCGGTGAGGCAAACAACTTGTTCACATTGGGAAATGTTTGATCGAGCAAAGCAATTAAGTTGTTTTTTAGCATGATTTTCAACTTTGAGTATTGGATGTATTGACGGTTACAGATTTTTAGAGTTTGACGGACTTCGTCTTCCGGAACGTATTCTTGAAGCTTGAGCCAACGCTCAATTGCCATATTTGCAAGTTTTATGGCATCCATTCTGTCCGTCTTAACTTTGCGTATATTGTTTCTGTTGTAATCATGTGCAATAATGGCATTGATTACAGAAACGAATATGCCTTCTTCATGGAGATACCGGGCGATCGGTTCATAGTAACGCCCTGTGTATTCCATAAGAACACGGGTCTCACCGGGAAGGCTTTTCAAATACCTTGCCAGTTCTTTGAGTTCACTTTCCGTGTGACCTACATCGTATGGTGAAGCTACTACCTCACCGAATGGACGTAAGACAACAACGGTGCTTTTTCCTTTGG
>JAFXJX010000066.1 GCA_017532025.1 Clostridia bacterium
AAAGAGCGTGAACAGGTACACGGTTGCCTGAACCCATTTTAAATCGAAGATCTCTGCGCCCATATTTCCCATCATTGAGAAGAAGTCGGCGCAAGCTCCGTATATGGTGTCGTAAAACCATGTCAGCATCGTTGTCCAAATGGTGCTTGTTATCTGTTGACCGATGCCCGAAAAGGCTTCGCTTATAGCATTGGATATGCCGTCTATCAAGTCTTGAAGCCATCCAAACATTGTGTTTTACCTCCTTCCCGAAACCGCCGATGGCACGACGGTTTCGGTGTGTTTTTCACACTTTTCTTTACATTCCAAGGATATCCCAGATGTAAAGAGGTGCGGTAAGTGTGAATACAAGGCAGGCAAACAGAATTGCCGGAGCTACGAACTCGAACTGTCCGTGCTTCCGATAATCGAAGTATGCCGTACCAAGCTTCACAAAGAAGAGTACTGCGAGAATTAAGTCAACGACGGGAAAGATCACATTGTTGACGACCTGCTTGATCTGCCCCTGTGCATCGTTCCAAGTGTTCTCAACCGCGCCTGCCACGTCGCCTGCTACGCCTGTGTCAGCCGAAGCAGCCACAGCGGAGAAAGAACAAAGGCAGGTTACCATCATCACAAGAGCCACGCACAAAAGGACTTTCCAATACTTTTTCATCTGATTTTTCCTCCTAAAATTTTATTGATTTCATGAGGCTTTATCTTCCTCATTTTGACTTTGAGATTTTTGCAGAAGTTGATTTCTGCTTTCATCCCCTCGGTAACGATGTCGCCGAAGATCCACATCTCATCGCAGAACCATAAAAGGCTCATGCCTGCCGATCTGCCAAGCTCTCTTTCGTCCTTTTTGTTGTCATCAAGACACAGGGCGTAGAAGTGAGGCGTAACCGGGGCTACTCCGCTTTTGAGAGCGAATTCCGTATATGTCACGGCGTTCTGTAGATTCTCTTTGACTTTGCCACCGAGAGGGGCGCAAATGTATACTTTTTTCTTCATTTCATTTGGTTTCTCCTATAATGTTTATCCGCTGTCGGCAATTATATCGAGGTATCTTTTTTGCGCCCATTCGGGGAGCAATTCGAGTTTAAGAACACCGATAATATCGGAGCGCGGATAGGTTTTGGATATTCCGCTTTTCAGATGCTTGCCGAACACACCTTTGCACGTGACAAGAGGTCTACAGCCATCACCGTTTTTGGCAAGGAACAGTTGCTCATCGGGCGTTTTTCTTTCGTCCGTAAGGCATCTTGGGTGGATTACCACTACCTTGCCTGCATAGTCGAGCTGTTCCGCATTTTCATCGTAGCAATGGCTTTTGTCGTATAGTCCGAGGTCTTTCCATAGCTTTTGAGCGTGTTCGGTAAAGGTTGCAACGAGCGTGGGGTGCAGGTTCACCGTATAATTGCGTTGCAGGTAGTGATCTTCGTATGGAATATTGTATTCCTTTGCCCACGAGTGTTGGTCTTTGGAAAATCTCGTATCGTTGTCACCGTTTTGAATGGTGTGAGCGAGTACCCAATTCACTCTGTCGAAGCCGTATTTTTTTATGATCACTTTTGCACATTCTGCGTTTAGACGGTTGGCCGCATAAGCATCCTTGATTGCCAGCTCGATGCTTCTTGCACAAGCACAGTTTTCCTGATAGCTGTCGAGCCATAGCTCGTGTTCACCAAGGCGTTGCGATTCCTTCCTTGATAGCGGATA
>JAFXJX010000067.1 GCA_017532025.1 Clostridia bacterium
CATCACCCTGTATTTTTCATTGCACGAAGCTTTCCTATTAAATGATGCATCAGAAGAAGATTATTTTGAGATTTATCTTTGGGATAACCAAAACCTCGTTAAGTATCCCCTTCGTAACATGAGCATAAAGGAAACCAGAAGCAAAAATTATATTTACCAAGGTCAGCTCTTCCCCTCGCACGGTGAAACGTTCGAGATTCCTCTTTCGATTTTCTCAGAGGAACAAAGCAATCTTTGGCGTGTGGTCGTAGACTATTACAGAGAAGACAACACATGGTATGGCTGTAATTCTTTAATCGTTGCCTATGAAAAAACCAATGGCGAAACCATTGTTTTTCGCAGCGCACGCCCATACCCAAACACCAATTCAGAATTCCGCCTGCCCGTGTCATCTTGAGTGGAGCGAAGCGAAACCGAAACCCGTAAGGGCTGCCGAGCAACGCGACGGCAGGATCTCGGACGGTAATACACAAGCAATATCGTAGATCCCGCGCTTCGCGCGCCCTCCTTTGGTCGTGGTTCCTCGCTCAGGATGACACGTTAGGCATACAAAATAAAAAATCCACCCGATGGGTGGATTTTTTATTAGAGTGAAACTGTCTGTCGAAATGACAATTACTTGATTTCAACAGTAGCGCCGGCTGCGGTGAGGTCAGCCTTGTACTTTTCAGCATCTGCCTTGGAAACAGCTTCCTTGAGGGTCTTGGGAGCGCCTTCAACAGCGTCCTTAGCGTCCTTAAGGCCGAGACCGGTGATTTCACGAACAACCTTAATAACTGCAACCTTCTTAGCAGCGTCAAAGCCGGTAAGAACAACGTCGAATTCAGTCTTTTCTTCAACAGGAGCAGCAGCGGCAGCAGGACCTGCAGCAACAGCTACGGGAGCAGCGGATACACCGAATTCCTCTTCGAGCATTTTAACAAGGTCAGCCATTTCAAGAATGGTGAGAGTTTTGATTTCTTCAAAAATGTTTGTAATCTTTTCGCTAGCCATTTTCATGTACCTCCGAATAATAATAATTTTTTAATTTTTTCTACCGTGATCGGTAATTACTCAGCTGCAACTTCTGCAGGAGCTTCTTCTGCGGGAGCTTCTCCCGACTTGTCGATAATTGCCTGAAGAGCATAAGCAAGTCCGTAAAGGGGACTCATCATGCTGCCCATGATCTTGCATACAAGAACGGGCTTGGAAGGAGTAGCGGCAAGGGCTTCCACCTTCGCAACGTCAATGACTTCACCGTCGATAAAGCCGCCTTTGATTTCAAAAGTCTTAACCTTATCTGCATATTCCTTGATGATCTTTGCGGGAGCAATGGGATCTTCAGCGGAGTAAGCGATAGCGGTCATACCTTCGAAGAGGGGCTTAAGATCAGCGTAGCCTGCAGCTTCACAAGCTCTTGCCATAGCAGAGTTCTTGTAGACTTTGTATTCTACACCTGCTTCTCTGAGAGCTTTACGGAGCTTGGTGTCTTCATCAGTGTTGATACCCTGATACTTAACAACAACACCGGCAACAGCAGCCTGCAGCTTTTCGGTAAGTTCAGCAACGATTTGTTTCTTCTGTTCCAGAATCTTTGCGCTCGGCATGGTTTCACCTCCTATAAATCTCGTGAAAACAAAAAAGCTTTCCTTTTCTGTTCTCACCAAAGAACGGAAAGGAAAGTCAAAAAAGCATTATGCCAAACGGTCACGCTTGCAACCGTAATCTTTGAAATTCTTTACCTCGGCAGGGAAGCTTTTGCTTTTACGGTAACCTGCTGTCTTTGGCTCACCCGTGTATCATAGCATACTTCTTTCCCTTTGTCAAGAGGTTTTTTATATTTTTTTGTTATTTTTCAGAACAATATTTGTCTCCCACCGAGATAACTCTCGGTGGGAGACAGATTTTCATTCCATTCTATCCTTCTTCAGGGTCAAAGCAACAAGCTCCACAACCAAGAAAATTACCCAAAGAAGAATCATATACAGAATCGACATCAAATGAAATTCATTCCTATCGAAGAACAGGAAAACAAACGAAGCAACGCCGCAAAGCGCCGTTCCGATGCCCAGGCGCGAAAACGGCTGTTTCAACAGTGCCGATTGCAGCAAAACGCCGTCAGCGACAAAAGGAAGATCGACAGCGTGACAAAATCAAGGGTTACGTCATTTGCCGCAGGAAGAAGAAAGGAAAATGCCACGATCAAGCTGCCGCCCACAAGCCCCGCAAGGGCTGTGCGAAGCATGGTTTTCATAAAGCTGACCGCTTCAAAGCCATATCCCCTCGCATCGGTTGAAGGGGGCGAGAGTGCCAAAGACAGCACCACCACCGGATCCAACACAAGCCCGATCAAGGCAAGATGCCCGGGCGAGAGAAGCGGCTTTGGCAAAAAGAGCGAAAGCAAAGCAGGAAGCAGCTTCACAGCCGTGGAAAAAGCAAGATAGGCAAACACCGCGCGCATATTACAGAAGAAACTGCCCGCGCGCCGAATCCCCTCGTAAAGCGAGTAAAAACCGCCCTGCCCCGTCAGGCTGCCGTCTTGTTTGACAACCGTTTCGGGATGCGAGACCAAAAGATCGGCAGAATAGCGAAACGCATCGCAACCGTATTTTTCCAGGCGGCTCGCACGCTCGCGTTCTTTTTTGCTTCCCTTACCAACCAAGGTATGTTCATCGGCAAGCTGCCATGCGCCAAGCTTCATGGGAAGAGCAGCTTCCTTCATGTGCAAAAGCTCGTCAAAGCCATTGCCCGCATACGCGGCAGATTCTCCGATTTTTCGAGAATAGCGAAGAAGCGCAAGCTTTTCGGAAAGCGTTGCCGAAAGAATCGCACAGCTCTCGCCTTTGGCAAGCGGCATCGGCTTCTTTTCGGCAAATCCGAGCTTTGCGGCAACCTGCCTGTCTTTTTCATTTTCGCAGAAAAGCACCACGCCAAGTCCTTTTTGGAAAGCCTCCTTCAAAGCATCCACACTCGGCTTATGGAACGGCTTTTCAAGCGTTACAAAGCCTTCAATCGCCAAATGTTCGGCAAGGATCGTTTCAATCAAAGCATCGGTTAAAATTCCGTTATCGGGAGCTTTCTCAAGAAAACTCACACACACAGCAAAGCACTCGCGCACACAGTCTTTACCCTCGGCATGAATATGCTGCTCGGTGGCAAAGATTCGCTCCCGTCGTTGGGTATCCACCTCCATCAGCTTGCCGTCGCGGTAAGCAAAACGGCAAAGCGGCACAAGAAGCTCAGACGCAGCAAGCAAAGTCACAACAAAACGGTTCTCGTGCAAAATCACGCCGTAAGAGATGCCCTTTTGGGTTTTGCCTGCCGACACAAGCGTATAAGCCGCCGTCATATCGGCAACCCCGCGATGCTTCGCAACGCTTTCGCGAAGAGCAAGACGGCGAAGGCTTTCTTCCTCGCTTTCTTTTCCGTATCCCGACAGCATGGGATTTTCGTACACCTCACCAAGCGCAAGCGCGGCATCGCGCAGAATATACTGCGCATAGGGTGCCATCTCTTTCGAAAACGCTTCCCCTCTGCCAAACGGCTCAGATAGGTAAGCGGTCTTTGCCGAAAAGGGTGGCACGAACCATTCAGGTGTCACAAACAAACGATCCACCGCAGCAAGCGTGTCAATTGCATCCCCGCTTTTTAAGAGGATGCCTTCTCTCATTTTTCTTTTTCCGCTTTGCAAACCGTACAGCGCATGACCTGCCGCTATGTATGCAAATACACCGTAAAAATCAGCCATTGCCGAAGCGGCAAAAGCAGAAATCAGCATCCAGCCTTCCAAAAAATCACCTTTGGTCAACGAGAAAAAGCCAAGAACCGCCGAAAGAAACAAAAGCCCAAACAGCGATGCAGTCATAATCGTAGAAAGCCTTTTGAGTCGTTTGAAAAGCGGTGTTTCTTCAAAGCCCGAAGCCTTTGCCACTTCAAGTGTGTTACAAAAATGCGTTTCGTCACCCACATGGCAAACCAGACAAATCCCCACACCTTCTTCCACACAAGTGCCTGCCCAAACCATGTTGGCGGCTTCATAAATATCCCCGCAGGAAGAAATCGCAGCATTCTTTTCACAACGCTGTTGCGAGGTGATACCGCTTTCACGCACAACGAGAGATGCTGAGCGGACAAGACGGCAATCGGCAGGCACAAAGTCGCCCTTTTCCAGATAAAGAAGGTCGCCCTCTACAAGTGCCTCATGCGGAATGATCATGTATGCCCCACCGCGCAACACACGGCAAGCGCTTTCGGAAGCTTCCTCAGCGCTTTCGATCAGAAAACGCGCTCGGCTGTAAGCCGCAAACAAACACAGCACACAAAAAGCCGAGGAAAACAAAAGCGTATAGCCCACTGTAGTCTCGCCGATCATAAGTGCCGCTACGGCAGTCACCAGAACAAGAAGCGGCAGAAGCACAATCATCATTTGCTTGGCATAATACAGCTTGTCTTTTTGCTTTTTGGCAAACAAAATATTCTTTTTTTCCGCCCCGCGAAGGGCGGCGGTATCCTCGGAAAGCCCGTTTTCAAGATCGGTCTTCAAAAGCCTTTCGAGTTCTTCCGGCGTTTTAATATGCCATTCTATCATAACGTTATCCTGTCCATATTGATGTCAAAAAGGGAAAGCATACGGCTTTCCCTTTTCAGTTTGTGATCAGTCGCAGGCAATCAGAATGTTTCCCGCACCGTCGGCATCCAGCGATACTGCTGTAATCTTAGCGTTGTAATCGCTGATCAGGCGCTGTGCGAGCGCATCCTCCACATCACGCTGAATGGTGCGGCGAAGATTTCTTGCACCGTATTTCACCGAGAAGGATTTTTCGGCAAGCGTCTTCACCGCATTTTCGCTGAAGGAGAGCGAAATGCCTTTTTCGGCAAGTGCTTTGTCAAGATCAGAGAGCATGATTCTCGCAATCTTCACAAAGTCATTCTTGTCAAGCGAGCGGAAGGTAATGATCTCATCCACACGGTTCAAAAACTCAGGGCGCAAGAATTGCGCAAGCGCCTTGTCGGTCTTGCCGCTGTCTTGAGAAGCATTCTCACCTGTGAGGAAGCCTGCTGTTGCCGAAACGCCAACCGCACCCGCATTGGTAGTCATCACGATGATGGTATTTTCAAAATTCACCTTTTTGCCGCGTGCATCGGTAATCTGACCATCATCCAGAATCTGTAAAAGAATATTCATCACATCGGGATGCGCTTTTTCAATCTCGTCAAACAGCACCACGGAGTAAGGCTTGCGGCGGATCTTTTCGGTCAGCTGTCCTGCCTCGTCATAACCAACGTAGCCGGGAGGCGCACCGATGATGCGCGACACCGAGAATTTTTCCATAAATTCAGACATATCAAGACGAATCAAAGTCTCGGGACTGTCAAACAAATCGGCGGCAAGGGTCTTGACAAGCTCGGTTTTACCCACGCCGGTAGGACCTGCAAAAATAAAGGAAACAGGCTTTCTCTTATACGAAACGCCCGCGCGGTTACGCTTGATGGCGCGCACCACCGCATCCACCGCCGCATCCTGACCGACGATGCGGGAACAAAGGCGGTCTTTGAGTTTATCAATCTTCAAAAATTCATTTTCGGTGATATTGCTGGAGGGGATTCCTGTCCAAACCTCAATCACTTCGGCAAGGTCTTTCACAGAAAGACAAAGCTTATCCCTCTCGGCAACAGCGGTATTATGCTCTTCAAGCGCCACAAGCTCTTTCGAACGGCACTCGGCAAGCAGTCGGTATTTGTCTGTCTGCTCTTCCTCGGTTTTGGTCTCTTTCGCTTCAAGCGCATCGCGCTCTTTGCGAATCTCTTTGAGAAGATCAGCGCTCTTTTCGGCGCGGCTGATCACATCCGAGTGAAGCGCCAGGTGTGCGGCAGCTTCGTCCACAAGGTCAATTGCCTTGTCGGGCAAAAAGCGGTCGGTGATATAACGCTCAGAAAGGATCACCGCGCGCTCCACCGTATCGTCAGGAATCTTGATGCCGTGGAATTTTTCGTAATAACCCTTGATGCCTTTTAAGATCTTAACAGTATCCGCCACGGAGGATTCTTCCACCACAATCGGCTGAAAACGGCGCTCGAGAGCCGAATCCTTTTCGATGTACTTGCGGTATTCGGCAAGTGTGGTAGCGCCAATCACCTGAAGCTCTCCGCGCGAGAGCGCAGGCTTCAGAATATTGGCGGCGTTCATGCTTCCTTCGGAATCACCCGCGCCCACAATGCTGTGCACCTCGTCGATCACAAGAATCACATTGCCAAGCGTTTTCACTTCCTCGATCAAGCCCTTCATGCGGGTCTCGAACTGTCCGCGAAACTGCGTGCCTGCCACAAGGGCGGTCAAATCAAGCAGATGCACCTCTTTGTTCGAAAGCTTATAGGGAACTCTTCCCTCCACAATGCGCTGAGCAAGCGCTTCGGCAATGGCGGTTTTACCCACGCCGGGCTCACCGATCAGGCAAGGATTGTTCTTCTGACGGCGGCAAAGAATCTGCATGAGTCTTTCCAGCTCACGGTCTCTGCCCACAATGCCGTCAAGCTTGCCTTCGCGTGCCTTGGCGGTTATATCGCTACAGTAAAGCGAAAGAAACTTCTTTTGCGGGTGGTTCTTTTCCCCTTTGGGCTTCTTCGCGCCGGGCGCTTCTCCTGCGCCTGCAGGATTCTGCCCCATGTTCATCAGCGGTCCGAACAGACGGCGGAAGTCGATCGGCGGCGTCTTTCCGTTGCCGTTATCGCCCTCCTGCACCGACTGATCGTCAGAAGACGCCACCTCGGGCAGATTCATAATGCCGTCCATTTCGTCTTCCATACGCTCAATATCGTCGTCAGAAAGACCCATTTTTTCAAGTACGTCGCTCACAGGCTTGATGCCAAGCTCTTTGGCGCACTTCATACAAATTCCTTCGTTGTATGTGCGGTCGCCTTCAATGCGGGTGATGAATACCACAGCGACACGCTTTTTACATCTTGTACACATTTCCATACTGCTACTACATCTATCCTTTCTCTTTTGCTTGGCTCATCTTCAGGAAAGGCTCTTGAAGATCAAACCGAAGAGATTATTCTCATAAAGAAATTCGGCAATCGTCGAATCGTAAAGCGCCTGCATCGAAAAGACACTGCCGCCCGCGTATGCTGCAAGTGCCGCATACAGCTCAACCAAAAGTGCGGCGAACAAAAAGCCAACCAAAAGTCCAACACCGCCGCCAAACACACCGTCAATCGTGCCGATAATCGGAAGGCGCCTGATCACCCTTCTGAAAAAGCGCTCCATAAGCCCCACTGCGAACAATGCCACGATAAAAACAAGAACAAATGCAAGTGCATAGGCAATATATGCCGCGTTAGCACTTTCGGAGCCATCGCTGCCTACCGCTCTTTGAATGGCAGGCTCGAGCAAATTCGCCACAAGACCCGAAAAGGCAAAAGAAAGCGCCGCCGCCAAAACAAAGCGCGCAAATCCCACCACGGAAGAAGCAAACCCTTTGCGAAAATAATACACGGCGCAAAAAACAATCACCGTAAGAAGAATTACATCTAAAACAATATTCATAACAAAAACCTTTCACGTTTTATCAAAGGCGTCATACCATTCTATCAACCTTTTCGGTTCGGTATGTTATCATTTTGTGTTTTTTCAAAGAAAATCATCTGCCAATGGCTTTTTTATCCAGCACCTTGGCATAGGAGGAGGTGGCATAATAGACACGCTCCCCGTCTGAAACGAGCATTCCGTCGTCTTTGGGGAGAGAGGCTCTGACAAACGAATCACCGTCTTTTTCAAAGGTAAGAAGCTCATTTCCCACCGAAAGATAATAATACCTGCCGTCCTCGGCAATACTTTGGCAAGTGCCTCCGATGGCGCGGTTTTTCAAATCGCAATCTCCGTCCTCATCGTAAAGATATACCCTTTGATAGCGACTGTCCGCTTCGCTGACCAAAAGAAGAATGCCTTCCTTGCCAATATACGCGCCGCTTGGTGTGCTCGGATACGCCACGCGCTTGATTCTGTCACCATCATTATCAAAAAAGAGCAACGCAGAATCGGTCATAACGGCAAAGCTGTCGTTATCAAAAAACGAAATTTGCCAGAGCGCTTCGTTTTCAAGGGTGATTTTGGTTTCTTCCTTTTTCTTACCCACTTCAAGGTACAAAAGCTCACTCCGAACCTCTCCCATGCTGTCGGCAAACACACTGCCCACGGCAAGCATATCGCCATTTTCCGAAAGCGCAAGTGACGTCACATATTTGTATTTCGAAATCGTATTCAAAAGCTCAAAGCTGGCACTGTACACATATACGGTGGAATAATAATCGTCCTCGCCCACAACTGCAACCGCTACCGTACCGTCGCTTGCCGTTGCCGCCGCCACTACCGTACCGTTGTATTCAAAGCTTTTCAGATGCGAAAAGGCATTGTACACCGAAAGCGAAGAACCCGATCGGTCATACAGCAACATATATTTTTCAGACGACACAAGGCGAGGTGCTTTGTAGCCGTGATGTTCTGAAAAAGTCGTACCCGAAGCGCGGTCGGTAACAAACACACGCGCATCGTTCACCACGGCAAGACCGCCTGAAACAAACCCGAATTCGCAGTCGTCGTCACCGTTATAATAAATAGTGTCTCCCGCAAAAAGGGATACATTCGAAGAGAAATCAATGTTCCTGAGAAGATAACGGAAATGGTTCATGGTCATTTCCTGCCGAAAGGCAAAAAACAGCACGGCTGTAAAGATTAAAAACACAAACAGCGCCGTATAACGCGCCACGCGCAGTTTTCCCGCAATGCGGTAATAGCCGTAATTCTTTACATCATCATCGCGTCGATCCACAAAACCACCTCCTGTCACCAAAATTCAAAAATCAATATACCACTTTGGCAAGATACAATCCGTCGGGCGGAAGCGTCATGCCTGCCCTCTTGCGATCGCAAGCGGCAATCACTTCGGGAATCTCCTCTGCTTGGATCTTGCCCTCCGAAACCGCAATCAACGTACCGCAGATAATCCGCACCATGTTGTAAAGGAATCCGTCGGCAGACACACGCACAACCACAAGATCACCGTTTTTTTCCACCGAGCAGGATTTTACCGTCCGCACGCTGTCCACAATTTTAGAGCCTGCCGCCATAAACGAAGCAAAATCATGCTTTCCCACAAGCAAGGATGCCGCTTGGTTCATGACGTCAATATCCAGCTCTCTTGGATAATGAAACGCACGCGCAGAAAGAAACGGGTCTTTTTCGACGCGGTTCAAAATCAGATATTCATACTCCTTGTAGGACACATCATAGCGCACGTGAAAGGAATCCTCCACTTTTTTTGCCGAAAGAATGGCAATATCGTCAGGCAAAAAGCGAGAGGCAGCAATCGGCAGCTTGTGAAACGGAAAGCTTTCCGAAAGATCGCCCTCCACCGTACAGAAAAACTGCTTGGCGTGCACACCGCTGTCAGTTCTGGAACAACCCGAAAGCAAAAGCTTTTTGCCAAAAAAGCTTTCCAGTGCCGTCTGCAGAGTTTTTTGCACAGACGGCGCGTTGTTTTGCACCTGAAAGCCGTGGTACGCCGTTCCCACATAGGCAATTTCCAAAAGAATCTTCATACAAATCCTATCGTTTTATTTGAATTTACGCATAGGCGAAACCTGCTATGCCGATCAGCTCTGCGGAAAGCTCAACCGATGCCACACACACGCCCACCAAAAAGAGCGCCATAACCAAAAAAGCGGCATAGTCAAACGGTTGGTAACGCAGACGGTTCATTCTCGTGCGTCCCTTGCCGCCGTGATAGCAACGGCATTCCATGGCAGTGGCAAGATTGTCGGCGTGTCTCACCGAAGAAATAAAGAGTGGGATAAACACAGGAATCAACGCCTTGGCGCGGCGAATGAGCGAGCCATTCTTGAAATCAGCGCCGCGAGACGCCTGTGCCGACATGATCTTGTCGGTTTCTTCAATCAGAATCGGAATAAAGCGCATGGCAATCGTGATCATCATGGCAAAATCGTGTACCGGCACTTTGATGTAATTAAGCGGTGCGAGCAGATGCTCAATCGCGTCGGCAAGCGCAATCGGCGAGGTTGTGTAGGAAAGCAGCACCGAAACCGATGCCACAAGCACCACAATACGGAGCGAAACGCAAAGCGCTTTGATGATGCCTTCCCACGAAATAGTGATAAACCGCCACTCAAAGATCTTGTGATACCCTTCTCCTTCGCCGTTGATGATAAAGATCACCATCATAATGATAACAATCCAGCGAAGCGGCTTGATGCCTTTGAGCACAGTTTTCATCGGAATCTTGCCGACAATTGGCAGAAGAAAAGTAAGAGTTGCCACAAAAAGAAGTGTTACCAGCGTATTTGCCCCGAAAATCATGGCAATGAACATAAAAGAAATGAGCAACTTCATGCGTGGATCAATCCGATGCAAAATCGAATCGCCGGGGAAATACTGACCGAGTGTTACGTCTTTCAGCAAGGCTTTTCCCCTCCTTTCAAAAGCGCAAGAATCGCTTTTTCGGTGTCTTCCACGGTATAAAGATTCTGTGCAAGCGGAAGACCCTTTTCACGCAGCTTCATCGCAAGGCGGGCAATATCGGGAATGTCAAGCGAATGTTGGATCAAAAGATCGGCGTGTGAAAAGACCTCGTCGCGCGTGCCGGAAAGCACAAGCTTGTCTTCGGCAAGCACCACAATGTCTTCGGCATACTTTGCCATATCTTCCATGCTGTGGCTGACAATCACCACAGCCGCCCCTGTGTTGTCGCGATAGCGAAGAAGTCCGTCAAAGATCGACTTTCTGCCAATCGGGTCAAGACCCGAAGCCGGCTCGTCGAGGATCAAAACCTCAGGGTGCATGGCAATCACGCCCGCAATGGCAACACGGCGTTTTTGTCCGCCCGAAAGATCAAAGGGCGATTTATCAAGAAGCGAACGGTCAAGACCCACAAAATCGCAAGCCTCTTCCACACAGAGCTTGATGCTTTCTTCATCCATACCCATGTTGCGAGGACCGTAGGCAATATCCTTGGCAACTGTTTCTTCAAACAGCTGGTATTCGGGGTATTGAAACACAAGCCCGATGCGATAACGCAGTTCATGCAGTTTTTTCTTGTCGGCATGAATGTCAGCTCCGTGAAAATACACCTTACCGCTTTGCGGCTCCAAAAGTCCGTTCAAAAGCTGAACGAGCGTGGATTTGCCCGAGCCGGTATGCCCGATGATACCTGTGA
>JAFXJX010000068.1 GCA_017532025.1 Clostridia bacterium
CACTTACCACAGCAGCCAACGCTCTTGTGAAGAAGACTCCTGTAACACCTGCCATCGACTACAGCGCACTGAATGCTGAAATTCAGAGAATTGAAGCACTTGCCCTTGTAGAAGGCGAATACACAGCAGAAAGCTGGGCAGCATACAAGGCAGCTTATGATGCCGCAAAGGCATTGCTTGCCAATGCAACCACGCAGGCAGAGGTGGATGCCGCACTTGCAGCACTTACCGCAGCAGCCAACGCTCTTGTGAAGAAGACTCCTGTAACACCTGCCATCGACTACAGCGCACTGAATGCTGAAATTCAGAGAATTGAAGCACTTGCCCTTGTAGAAGGCGATTACACCGCTGAAAGCTGGGCTGCGTTCAAGGCAGCTATGGATGCCGCAAAGGCGTTGATCGACAATGCAGGTACACAGGCAGAAGTTGATTCGGTACTTGCAGCGCTCACCGCAGCAGTTAACGGCTTGCAGAAGAAGGCTCCTGTGACACCTCCTGTTGGTGGCGAGGATGACCCGACGGATGACCCGACAGAGAAACCCAAGGATGAAGATGAAGGTCTTGGTGTAATTTGGATCATCATCATCGTTGCCGTTTCGATCGTTGTGGTTGCCGGCGTAGCAGCAGTTATTGTTCTCAATATTAAGAAGAAGAAAACCACAGATTCGACACCTCTGGTAGATTATAATATTGACGACGATAACGCATAACACATAACACAAACCCCATAGATTAGTAACATAACACCCGACCGATTTTTTCTCAGGAAAAATCGGTCGGGTTTGGGGCAATATAACACTTTTAAGAAATGATTGCCAAAGAATCCAAAAAAAGGGAGATTTGCCGTGAACGAACAGGTTTGGAAACGAAAAGAATATGAATCATGGGATGAAGCATTTCGCGGACTTTCTCCTATCATCAGACAGCAATCTGTCAGAATTGCCGCTTATACGCGAGAGTTGTTTGTTGCGGCGTGTCAGATGCATTTCGGAGCAGAGACGAAAGACGGAGAGGCAAGAATGCGCGGCGCGTATGCAGACCTTGCCTATAAATGCGGAATGTATCATCAGCTTGGAAAAGCACTCGTTCCGCACGAATATCAGATTCTACAAAAAGATTTTACCGAAGAAGAAGAAAAGGTGTATCAGAAATACACCACAGACGGAAGGCTTTTGGTTGCCACTTTACAGGAAAAAACCACAAGAGCCAGAGAAAGACGTAAGGGCGTATTAAGCGAATCGCCCACGAGTAATATTCCGTTTTTGATGCTGCGTGAAAGTTGCGAGCAGCATATGGAGCGTTTTGACGGCTCCGGTTATCCCAAGGGACTCAAGGGGGAAGAAATCAGTCCCATCGCACAGTTGGTTGGTCTTGCCAAGGAACTTGATCGGCTCGCTTCCGAAACCAAGTCCGAGACCCCGTTCGAATTTGCAATCGACACACTGATGGCAGGCAAAGACGTAGAATGGTCTGCACCGCTGCTTGAGGTGTTGGAAGCGGCAAAGCAAGAATGCCGCGAAGTATATATTAAATACATCGTTTACACAAGAACACTGCCCAAAACGATCCCGCTTGTTGAAAAGCGCCCCGATCGAAAAATGGGGCTGAAATACCGACCGATGGTCTCGGATATTTCGGGAACGGTTACCATGTATGAAGCAGTTCCGTGGTTTGGCGGTATTGCCGAACAGCCGGACGAGACCGAAACGGTTGAGGACCTTCGCGACTTGTTCAAGCGAACCTCGCTTGTAGAGCCGCTTTCGTGGTACTTCTTGTATGAAGCGGCAGACACGATGGTTCGTATTCGTAACTGCAGGCTCGCGATTCAGGGCATTGTGGTACAAATGATACCTGAGTTCTACCAATTAAAGTCACAGCTGCAGAAGTTTTATCAGTTATTCATCGATCAGGCGATCGAAAAAGATCAGCTGATCTTGACCATACCGTCGGAATTTGTGAAAAACGCGAGCAAGACTGCACTTGAAATCGTGCAACGCTATACCAAAAACGGTATTCGCTTACTGCTTGACGGATTCCACTTTGACGACATGGATACCGAACAGCTCAAACGGCTTGGCTTAACCACGATCCGTTTATCGCCCGATCTGTATCTGAACCGTGAAACGGCAAATAAGATGCAAGAGATGATGGCAGACGGTTTTGTGTTTATTGGCGGAGAAGCAAACGATTCGGATATGCTTGCATGGTTGGTTGTTTGCGGAACCTCCTGTTCATCCGGCACGATTACGGGTAATTTCGTCAACGAGGATGAATTGATACATGATTCTCTTGCAAGAGAGTCTATGATTGGGTGATGCGTATGGACGAACATAACAAGCCCAATAAGCCGAAAAAAAAGAGGACTTTTTTCCAAAAGAAGCGCGGCGGTGTTGTTCTGACCCCCGAACAGGTCAAAGAGATCAAGGCGGAAAGAAAGAAACTGCGCGCAGAGCTTCGGAAAAATGGGGAAAAAAGCCGCAAGGAATTTGAGCTGACCGCCTCATCACTCGGTCTTTATTTCGATGGCAACAAAATGGGCGCCATGCTCAAATGGTTTTTGGTGAACAACGGACTCAAGGTCTTGGCTTTGTTGATGGCGCTTTTGCTTCTGATCATGTGGGGATTTTCAGCCATTGCTGATTTGAAAGGTCATTTTACGATCAATCTTTCTGATGAGTTGTTCGAAGAAGGCTTCTCGCTTTCTGAGGATATCAGCTTTAAGATACCCACCTCTCGCTTGTTTGGTACACCTGCGATCAACGTGCCTTGTATTTCGATTGTGGATATCCCAAAAAACATCAATGAGTTCACGGGAACACACAACGCCAGCCACTTTGGCTACACGTTTTATCTGCGAAACGAAGGCAAAACCGAAGCGGACTATCAATGGGAGCTTTCGTTTACTTCGAAATCTGAGCTTTCCAAAGCGGTATGGGTCATGTTATTCGTTGACGGAGACATGACAATATACGCGCAAGCCGATAAAGACGGAAAACCGGCAACCCTTCCCGAGCGCGGGAATGATACGGTCGGTTATCTTGAACCACCATTGCGAGAGCTTGCTGCCGATAAAACGCAGTATGAAATCATCACGCAGCATAACACCATGACGTATTGGAGAGTGGTTTCCAAGCCGTTCATCAGCGACACGGTGGTTGCGGGGGGAGAATTTCGAGATGTTCAGCCCAAAACGATACATAAATACACGGTCGTTCTCTGGATTGAGGGCGACGACCCCGATTGCACCGATGAGTTGATCGGTACTTCGCTTGGCTTGGAATTGTCTATCGCCATGATAGACGAAAAAGGAGAAGGGGAATAATCTTTTTCCGTGGTATTGGGTTTCAACAAAAACTTGGCGTAAGCCTATTCCGCGTGTCATCTTGAGCGTAACACCGCCCGAGATCCCACTTCGGCTTCGCCACGCTTCGCGCCACTCAGGATGACACGGGGCGGTGTGCAGTCGAAACCCAAGCGCAGCGCAGGGCGATACGACCTTACAAGGTCGGTATCGAATCTCGCGGTATGTCAAACTGTCAATTTTTCATCGTAACGTATGACTGCGATGAAATTTCGGTTGCATCAGCGTTACCTCGCGCGGTCAAGCTCATCACAAGTAAAAAATGAATGTTTCTCCTTACAGAATGCGCTAATCTGTGAGGTGTTACATAAAAATGCTTTGGAGAAAGCCCCATAAGGGAAAACTCAAATCTAAATTCAGAAAGGAAGAAACAAAAATGGACAATAAACGTATGCCTATTTATGGCATCAAAGGCAAGCTGGTTTCGGCTTGCTGTATGCTTCTCGTTGCAGTCATCATGGTTGTATCTTCGACCTACGCATGGTTTACACTTTCGACTGCACCTGAAGTAAAAGGCATTACCACCTCAATTGGTGCAAATGGCGCATTGGAAATCAGACTCAATAGCTCTGCCACCGGCGATGGCAATGCAACTCCCGGTAACGTTGTTGACTTGAGCACCGGCTACGGCTTGGACAAGATTGTTCTGCTGCCGTCTAAGTTGAACATTGACGCTGACGGAAAAATCAACAATCGATTCCTTATGATTCCTCAGTACGGCGCAAACGGTAAAGTAACCGATGTGTCCGGTGAAAGAACTGAGGCGGGTACTTTTGTAAACGGCAATTTTGTAGCCGAGAATGACGATACTGTCCTTAACGGCGTTCACGCCGTTGGCGTTGCCTCGGGTCTTACACCTCGCCAGCTCGCATACCGTAACGCGAAGTATGCGGCATCCACCAACTCCGGTCTTGCTACCAACAAAGCGGCAAGCTCGCTGAACACCAACGGTTCTGTTCTTGGTAACATCGTAATTAAGAAGGCTACTGTCGAGGGTGCTACTTACACCCCTGCTGAAGTTAACGCTCTTAAGGCAATTGTAGCTGACCTTCAGGGCGAGGGCACCACCACCGGCGTATTGCAGTATATTGAAGCTGCGTACGAGCAGATGATCATTGCCTTTGCGGCAAGTGCTGCGCTTGATAAACTCGAAGGAGTAGATAGTGTTGAACTGAAAGATTCCATCTATTCAACCGTTAAGGCAAACATCGAAGGCGACACTCTGTCTCTTGCGGATATAGCGGATGCAGATGGTATCGTGATCACTGTAGGAGAATCCAATTATAAATTTGATCTCACCGGTTTGGATATTCTTGCCGGTATCGAAGCGTTCATTACAACCCAAACCAAAGTGGCGAATGCAAAGACCAAACTTGATGCGCTTGGTGAAAAGACTGAATATACGTGGGATGATATCGAGGACAGTCTTAACGACCTGTTTAATACCAATAATGTGAAAGTAAATGGTATGACAGCGTCCGAGATTCAAGGCGATATGGACGGATTTGCACTCAAAGTTATGAACGACGGTATTAACATTGAACTGAGTACCGGTGCGGGTGTTTACGCGGAAATCGCTGACCAGTGCGGAAAATATAGCGCAAAGGTTACGATGACAAATATTAAGGTTAAGGGCATGACGTTTGAAACGCTGACAGCAAATATGACAGCCAGCAGCACACAGACCCATTCCTATTTGAATCTCGCACAGGCAGCTGTTGTTGTTGCAGGTGAGCCCAGCGGCGCGACTGCAAGTGCGCAGCCTATGACTGAGTTCTACGGCTACATCATCGACCTTGTGTTCAAGACCAACGCGGCAAACTCTAACCTCTTGCTCCAGACCGAAGCCACCGACCGTATCTATGAAGATAACAACAATGAGTTGACTCAGGGCGGCGGCAGCTACATGACCTTTGAGTCTACGGCTGCAGATTTCTCCAACGAACAGGTTAAGGGTTTGATGGAAAATATCCGCATCGTGTTCTTTGATACTGATACCCGAACGATTCTCGGCTACGCTATGCTTGACGTTGCACGCGCATCGGTTGGTAATGACGGTGTTACCGCAAAGATCTATCTGTATGAAACAATCGATAACGGAGACGGAACTGTTACTTACCAGGCTCTTACCGGCGATAAGACGGCAGATAACGCTCCCGTTATCACTGCACTTGCACAGAATCAGGACGTTAAGGTTTCTGCTCTCGTTTTACCTCGACGGTGAAAGCATTACCAACGCAGACGTTTCCGCAACCGGAACGACCTCTGTTAAAGGCAAGATGAACCTCCAGTTCTCGAGCAGCGCAGAACTTGTTCCTATGGAATACGGCGATCTTCACATCAAAGATACAGCCACCACAACCGCACCGGAATCCAACAACGACTAAAGACAAAATCAGTCACAGTTCACAGCATTGATTTTTGATTAGCGCATTTTACTCCCATGGGGGAACACCCTCCATGGGAGTGAAAGAAATCAATGTCAACCCCACGAAAACCCCACCACCCGACGAAAGGAGGAGCTTGTGAAGAAACATCAGGATCAACAAAGAATCAAGGCGAAAAGGCGTTTGATCCTTTATGCATATATGTTGCTGATTCTTCTCATTTTGACAACCGTTTCGGCTTATGCGAGCTTCTCACTCTCCACCACTCCTCGTGTCAGCAATCTTTCGATTTACATCAATACCGTTCCCGGTATGGAAATCACCCTTGACCCCGAAGACAAGGAATGGGGTCAGCACATATCCTATGAGGATATGTTTCCCGAAAAATACAAGCTCCGTCCGGCAACTTGGTCACAGAAGGACATGAAGTTCTACGGGGCAAGGTATTCCTATGACGGCAAATTAAAGGACCAATGGGAACCTTTGACCGATGCCCGTCATGCGAACAACACAAGCTACGAAAATTATTACTGCATCGCAACCTTTTACGCGCACAGCGTTCGCAACATACAAGTATCTCTTGCGCCTGCCGTTGCGCTGGATAACGGACTTTCCGCCTCGGGTACCTATCTGATGGGCGAGCCTGTTTGGAACGCGGAAACCATTCTTCACGACAATAACGGAAAGGGTGCGGAAAACGCAATCCGAATCGGCTTACGAGTCACCCGATTGGATGAATCGCTTGAGCCAACAGGAGATGCGCCGGAATTTATTATTTATGAACCCAACGCCGATGCGCACAACGACGGCAGTATAGGCTATCTTGATACACCGAGCATTGACGGCAGCGAAACGCTGATCGAAAAAGACAAGATCATTACGCAAAGTGCTTCCACCTGGACAGAGACCGATCCTGTTGAAAGAGACGTTCAAAAGCACCAATTGGGCGAATTTACAGATTCTTCGGATCTCTTTACCATGAAAAAAGACGAGGTCGTGAAGATCGAGATGATCATTTGGCTCGAAGGGCAGGATGCGGATTGCACCAATGCCATTGCCGATGCCGGTATCGTTGCCAATCTCCAATTCAAGGTTACTGAACTCGGCGGCGGTTTGCAGCCGATTCCACAAGGTTCGGATAACCCGTAATTACCTTTGCATATTGGCATTCATAAGGGTATGAATGCTTTATATAAAAAACACATGACCGTCAACAGACGGTGGGAGGAAAAAATGAAAGAGAACAAAGCCACCACGCAAGACAACGCAGGTACAAAAAGCAAAAAGACCAACAAGGTTCTGAACATTGTTGTCAACGTTGTTCTGATCGTTGCGATCGTTTTTGCCGTTATTTGTACTTACGTATCGTTTGTTACCTCGTCGGGTAACGGTGTTCCCAGTATCTTCGGTTTGCGATTGCTGTCGATCCAGACACCGTCCATGAAGCCTACGATCAACGACGGTGACCTTGCCATTGCAACGTCTGTTGATCCCGAAGATTTAAGACCGGGTGATATTATCACCTATTGGACGGTCATTCAGGGCGAGCGCGTATTGAATACCCACCGTATTGAAAACATTTATGACGGCGGCGGTGTTCTGATATTTGAAACCAAGGGTGATGCCAATACGCTGGCTGACCCGCTTACCGTTCACCAAAAGGAGATTGTTGGTAAGTATCAATTCCGCATTCCCGGTGTTGGTAAGGTGTTTGACTATCTCCAAACCAAAACAGGCTTCCTTATCGTTGTTGTCATACCGGTATTTTTGTTCTTCATTTTCCATCTGATTCAGTTCTTCCGCGTACTGTTTGAATATCAGAACGTCAAGAACCGCATTCAGTTTGAAAAGGAAAGAGATGCCGCCGAGGAGGAACAATCGGACGAAGCCCGCAAAGCGCAGGAGCGTGCTGCTCTTGAAGAAGAGATACGAGCACAGCTGCGTGCAGAAATGCTGGCGAATATGGAAAAAGAGAAGACTGACAACACTTCAAACGAAGGTTAATCAGGGGTAAAACCCCATATTGCAGGGAAAATAATGTTTGATAACTTTTTTGAGTATTTTTTTCAGGATATCGGAAAAATTTTCACCAATCTTTTTAACTTTTTCATTTCGGTATTCGATTTTGCGTTCCGGTTTGAGGTCATCCGCTCTCACTCCGAGGATTTCTCGGTATGGGAATGGATTCTGACCGTTTTGGTGAATCTGGTGCTGATTGCACTGATCGTGGTTGGGGTTTACATCCTTTTCCGCCTGTGCAAGCGGATTTTCCGATTCGGTGTTGCGCCCGAAAAGTACGACGAGCTTTTGAAAAAGGTTCGTTCGCTTCAGCGTGACTTGATCCGTGCCAATTATGAAAAGGATAAGCTTCTTGCCATGCGTGTGAAAGAGCTTGGCGGAGACGGAAGCGATCTTGAGCATTTGAACGTTGGACTTGATGATGCCGAAGACGGGGACGAGAACAAAGATGCGTTTGTTCCGAATCAGAACAGAAACACGCTGACGAGTCCTTGTATTGATCCTTCCGACAGCCGTTTCTTCCGCTTGACAAGCGTTGACAATTTGTACAAAACCGGATATACTCCGCCTGAATATGACAACGAGATCACCTTGGCGGAATTCTGCGATCGTTTTCGCACGTTTTCCGCTTCTCAGTTGAAGCTGTATTACAATATCGAAATCATCCGATATTTTATCGCATCTATGGGCACTGCCAGAATCGTGATCCTTCAGGGTATTTCCGGTACGGGTAAAACGAGCTTGCCCTATGCGTTCGGTAAGTTTGTTCAGAAGGACACCACAGTTGTATCGGTTCAGCCGTCCTGGCGTGAGAGAACCGAGCTTTACGGCTATTACAACGAATTCACGAAGAAGTACATTGAGACCGACTTCCTTCGTTCGATTTATGAAGGCAACTATTTCCGCGATCCGCATATCGTCATTCTCGACGAAATGAACATTGCGCGTGTTGAGTACTATTTCGCAGAGATGCTTTCCATTCTGGAAATGCCGCGCCAAGAGGACTGGAAGATCGATATCGTGTCGGCAATATGGGACAACGACCCCTGTTTGATCGAAAACGGCTCGATTTCGATTCCGAATAATATCTGGTTCGTCGGAACGATCAACAACGACGACTCGACCTTTGCGGTAGCGGACAAGGTATATGACCGTGCGATTCCGATCGACCTTGACAGCCGAGCCGAAGTGTTTGAGTGTGAAGAGACAGAACCGGTTTACGTTTCAACCGACCATCTCAATGCGCTCTTTGCTGAGGCAAAGGAAAAATATCCGATATCTCAGGAAATGCTTGAAAAGCTTGAGGTCTTGAACGCTTACGTGATCAAGAACTTCCGTTTGGCGTTCGGTAACCGTGTTATGAAGCAGATCGGAGAGTTTGTTTCTTGCTATATCGCTTGCGGTGGTACCGAAATCGAAGCGGTTGACTTTATTGTAGCCAAGAAGGTGTTCAGAAAGTTTGAGTCGTTGAGCATTGGCTTTATGAAAGACGAGTTAACCAAGCTCAGCGGTTTCCTTGACCGTACCTTCGGTAAAAACACGATGGTCATCTGCAAGGAATATATTGAAATGTTGAAGAAAACCAACTAAAACAACAAATGCGTTGGAAAGGAGGAGACGTTATGGCAAGTCGTTCCACAAAGCCGTCTGAGGTGCCGGCACAACCAACCAATCCGCAGCTTGAAGTGATCGATCCCATTTACCAAAAGTATGTCAAGGGCGTGATTCGGGCATTGGGAAGCACTGAGTTCTACGAGTTTTTCATGGGTGCGATTGCAACTGCTGAGAATGAGTTTCAGTTTTCCAACCGAAGAATGGAAAAGTTTGTTGATACCGAATGGATCGATGCCATAGAAAACGCTCTTCAGGGCTTTCAAAACGTTTTGTCGTCTCCCCGAAACGTGATCAACGAAGAAGAACTCATCGTCAACGTTGGCAATGCCAAAAAAACGGGAAGCGACGTGGTTCGCCATCTGGCAACTCATGCATCCCTTGTGGAGTATTACAACGAGCAGGATAGCGAGGTGCGCCCCGAACGCCTGATGCAGAAATACCGCGAGGATTCCATCGGCATTTATGAAAACCGTTTGGTGTACACCACGCTTGAGCGTGCGTATCAATTTGTTAAGATCCGTCACGACGCGCTTTTTCAAGCGATGGGAGACGAGTTTGGTGCCAAGCTCAAGCTGAAATCCAATATGTACAGCGCAACCGAGGTCATGCATCTTGATATGTTTCTGCATATCACCGATGCCGACAGCGCTTTGGAGATCGATGACAAAAACCGAGACGTTTTTGACCGCGTATCCAGACTGTACCGAATCCTATCCATACACATGAATTCCCGTTTTGCGCAGCAAATGGCACGCATTCCGAGAATCAAGGGAAATGTTACCAAAACCAACGTGTTGAAAAAGAATCCCAGCTATGCTGCTGTTATGAAGCTGTGGGAATTCCTTTCACGTTATGACAATATCGGTTATACGATTAAAATCATAGAGCAGAATCCTGTTATCAGCGAGGAGTTTGAGCGGGACATCTATCATAATATCCTGTTCAATTATCTTGTTTTGAAAGGGCATCTGGAGAGAGACAAGGACAGAATGCTGCCCACGCCTCTGAAAGAGAAAAAGCGCAAGCTTAAGCCTAAATTTATCAAGCAGATCATTGAAGAATTGACAGAGGATTACGATCTGCCCGACGTTGAGATCCGCAAAGTGCTGATCGAGGAGCTGACGAAAGAGCAGCTCATGCTCGAGGAGCAGGAAGAACGTCGCAGACTTGTTGAAGAGCTTGAACAGCGAAAGCTTGAAGAAGAAGAACGACTTCGCCAGGAGGAAGAAGCGGAGAAAGAGCGAATTCGTCTGGAAAAAGAGGCGAAGGAAGAGCGAATCCGTCAAGAAAAAGAGATCAAAGCGGCTCAGCTTATGGTCGAACGAATGGAGCGCGAGCAGGAGATTCGTCGCCGAAGCGGATTGTTCCGTCAAGAAACGGAAAAGTTCTTCGAAAATCTTTCGAGTCGCTTGGAAATGCGAACCGAGCAAGAGGCAAAAGAGACTGTCGAGGAACAGGATTTCGCAGATGCCGTTCTTGTTATGGAAGAGATGGAGCGCTTGAAGGCAGAGGAGATTGAACGTCTTCGTCTTCGTAAGCAGGAGGAAAAGGAACGCCTGCAACGCGAAGCTATGCTGGAACAAGAGCGTGTTGAAAGAGAACTTGCCGAAGAACAGGAGCGCTTGAGAAAAGAAGAAGAAATACGTCAGGCAAGACAATACGAGCAAGACATGGTTACAGTTGCCCCTGTGGTACAAATACTGGACGATTTCGAGCGAACGCTTGCCGAACGTTTGCAGCAGCGTTCTGATGCGCAAGAAGCAGCACTTCGCGGGCACAGATAAGTATCACGCAATAAGAAACTGATCGTTGGGAGCTTCAAATGACTAAGATCGCACAAAAATTGATTGCCTCATGTCTGGTGTTGGCAATATTGACGGTGATGGTCGTTGCCGTTTCCTTTGCATGGAGAACGATTTCTTCCGCGCCTGAAACACGCGGAATACAGATTTCTCTTGGCGGAGGAAATACCATTTTGATGGCTCCGGACCAAACGAAAATTGAAAACGGCAAGATCTATCACTATCCGGGCAAATTTAATCAAAGATTGAATTTCAATCAGTATGCGCAGTATGACTACTTAAACGCAGTAACCGGTCTCACGCCTGTTTCAACTGCGGACGGGTTGCATTGGTATCTTCCCACATACTACGATGCCAATGACGAAGCTGTGATTAACGGGTCTGCTGTTGCGGGGCAGTTAAAGCCTGTCTCGGAATTCTTTTTGGATTCTGACCTTGCTTACGCCAATCTGACCGACGCCGAGGCAGCGAAGCGAGGAAATTACGTTTGTCTTGATTTTTGGGTGGTTTCGCCCGGAGCGGATTATGATCTGCGTATTTCGCGCGGGGATGATGGTGACGGTAGCTTTGTGATTGAGTTGATGGAGCCTGTTCAAGATGGGAATGTGAGCGACACCTATACTCTCACAGACACGTCGGGAGTGGTTGCTTCCTCTGTTCGTGTTGGCTTTTTGGTGGATCACAATACCGTTATGGACGATACGATGCTTCACTACGCGGAAAGCGGAAACTGTCCGCCGGAATACACCTCACTGCGCGGCTCGTATCAGGAAGTGGGAGAGCATATCAAGTACTCATCCGCTTACAATTTTACCATATATGAACCCAACGGAGATCTTCATCCGAACGGTATCAACGGAACTTATACCGAAACAAGACCGATCGCGTGGGACGGCGGAGATGCCGTGCTTGCGGATATCAGAGACTGTTTGACAGTTCAAACAACAAATAAGTGGAGTGTCGGAGAAACTGCCGATTATTATTTACAAGAGGTGTTTCGCGCGGCAACGGTAGGGAAAAGCTATTCTTCTGCGACAGAGGCGAAAAACGATTTTTATCGCAAGTATTTACAAGGCTTGGTGCATCCTTACATAGACCAAGGTCAATTTATCGCCAATACCGCTACCCTTTATGATGCTATGGAACAGGGGACTGTTTCAAAAGAGGCAATGGAAACGCTTGAGCACTCGGGTGCCACGATCGACACTTGTGTTGCAAATTTAGAGAAAAATGTTCCGCAACGTATCCGTATGTTTGTATGGATAGAGGGACAGGATGTCGATTGTGCAGGCATCACAACCGAAACATCCTTTGCCCTTGGCATTGAGCTTGCGGGAAGCCAAATAAGAACAAATGGAAAAACAAGACAAGAAGATTCGTAACAAATTGATATCAGGCAGTGTAACTGTCTTTTTGATCCTTGCTGTATGCTTGTGTCTTTTCGCCTTTGTTCAGGTTATCAATAAAGGATATGTGTCCTTTTTTGGGAACAGCTTTTTCAAAGTAACCACGGGCAGTATGGAACCTACAATTCCTGTGGGTGCGTTGATTTTAACAAAGGATATAGAGATCAACGATATAGAAATAAATGATGTGATAAGCTTTTTCTCAAAGGAAGCTTATATGAACGGTCGTATTATCACCCACCGAGTGGTTGCGAAAGAAACAAGCGGAACCGGTCAGGTGCTTTTGACCACGAGAGGAGATGCCAACTCCTCAACAGACATCCACCGTGTTGATTCGGATAATCTGATCGGCAAGGTGGTATGGGTTTCAAGTGACGGCAATTTTTTTGCTAACATTTTAGGATTCCTTTCGAGTCGGACGGGATTTTTTGCGTGTATTGCCATACCGGCGATTATGATTTCTGTTTTTATTTTCAAGAGAATCATGCAAAGCATGATGGTTGATATTAAAAGGCTGAAAAGCACGTTAGACAATCCTGAACAAGACAATCAACCGAGTGAGGATTCTGTTTTACCAAAACCAACAAACCAAGTACACGGGATGAGCGATGAAGAATACGAAGAGATGTATTCCCGTATACGTGCTGAACTAATTGAGGAGCTGAACTCAGGTAATGACCGAGAACAATCGAAAAATCAATAACTCTCGGCAAGACCGTTGCGGGACGCTGAGAAGTTTGCGAAAAAAAATAATTTTAAGAGCTGTTTTCAGTGTTGTAACGCTTTTGTTGACTGCAGTATTGCTTTTTTCATTGACCGCGGCATGGTATACCAACGTTGCTGATACGGAAGGTTTGACTTTTGTTGCCAAGCAATGGGATTTTGAAGGCAGCATCTTGATTGAAAGTGGGGCTGTTTCCATTGCGCCGGGTGACAGCGGCATGATCTGTATGCAGATTTCCAACAACGGAACCGAAACCGCCGCCGCAAGTGTAACGGTGTCAAAATCCGACCTCAGTGAGCTGATGCAAAAGAGACTGTATTTTTACGTGGATACTCCTTTTTATCGGAACGCGGAACGAATGGAACGTGTGTATGTCAGCGACAGCTCAAGCTATACCTATACTGTGTTTCCCAACAGCGGGATCAATATAACCGAAACGACGCAAAACGCACCGCCTTTGAAATGGGTATGGGTGTATGATGTTTTGGGGTACTACGTCCGTGGAACTGTGCCCGATTCGGGTGATGCTCAGATAGAATATCTCAGACCGATTGAATATGATTATGATCCGTTTGTTACGACGTTTTATGAGGATGGCACGCTCAAAACGGTTGACGGAATCAAGACTGTCAATGAATTTTTGCGCGAGGTGTCGGCAACAGACGGATATGACGGTGTGATAGACCCATCGAAAAAAACGGCAAACGGATACTATCCGGTTTATGTCAATTCCGAGGGCTACGGCGTATGGGCATATCTTTGCAAGGAAGATGAGATCGAGCAGAATATGTCGGCTGATACAAACATCGGTACTTCGCAAGACCAAGAAACTTATCCTGTTAAGATTTTCGTAACCGGCTCTAACAGCAGGGAAACGGCAATTGAGGTGGGCAGTAAGGAGATGCTTGTTTCGGCTCTCAGCACGACAAGCTATGCGAGTGTCAAGCTGACACAGGATATTGCATTGGATGAATCGCTTATGATTCAAAGCGGCCATCGGGCTGACATAGACCTGAATGGACATACGATTACATCGGAAGCTGATCAGATCGTGGTGGCGGAGGTTGGTTCCAAAATCACCTTGAACAACGGAACCGTTCAAGGAAACGGCAGTGGCTACGGTGTGTCATCAAACGGCGCTGAGGTCGTGCTGAACCACATTGTGATGAGTGGCGTTGAAGAAGGCATCAAGGTCATTGACCATCAGAACACAATGAATGCCGATTCTCGCATCCATATCGTGGATTCCAAGATTGTGGGTAGCGAAGATGCTCTTTGGATATACGGAAACAACGGCGATACCGATACCAAAACCACGGTAATTGTAGAACGAAGCACGCTTGACGGCAAGAATTACATGGGTATCATTTGTAACGGCACCTATAAGGAAACTGATATTCAACTCACAGACAGTACCGTAAAGGGATATTACACCGCTATCTATCATCCGCAACGTGACAGTGTGCTGCAGATAACCAACAGTACGCTGGAAGGCATGACCGGTATCGTTGTGAAGGGCGGCGTTGTGAATATAGAGAATTCCACCGTCAGAGGTACTGGTACGGAGTCTGAGATTACTGAGCCTACCTATGGTGTAAGCGGATTTAGTGATACAGGTGACGGCATTTATCTCGAAGCCAATTATGAATGGGATGCTGAGATCCACGTCTCGGGAAGCAAAACACTCGTTACCTCGGCAGCTGCCGAAGCTGTGAGAAAATTCGAAGCAGACGCCGTTGGAAAGACGATTGTGCTCAACGGTGGCAAGTACAACACCGATGTCGGCGCATATCTCGCACCCGGTGCGACGCAGACTGTGACAGACGACGGCTATTACACAGTAAACCCGTCGTAACGACAGATAAAAAATTTAACGATAAGGAGGATTACAAATGAAAACCAAAGCTAAGAGCATACCGATATGGTTGATTGCTACCGTTGTGATCCTCCTGATTCTCATTGTTTTCATTAACGTTGCGCATTCCGCTTTGGGACGCTATACGTCGTCCTTTTGGGAAGAAGTAAAGTTTGAGCCCAATTCCAAAGGTGCGTATCACGTCACTCCGGGAGAATGGACCACAGCGGAGCAGGAAACATCAATGTTGGTGCGTGTCACCAAGGCAGAAACCGAACGGCAAAGTGTATCGGTTGGCATTCGTGTGTATATTCCCGATGCAAGCGCTACGCTGCCCGAACTTGTGATGGAATGTGACGGAGTCGAGTACCCGGCTTCTGCGGTAAATATTCCGGAGGATACTGCGGCGTATAAAACATACGGTGCCGGCAAGATTTGTCGCTTTTATGCCGAACAGGGAAATGAACTTTGTTTTGCAGTACCCGACAACGCAGGCGAGTCTTTGGATATGACCTTGATTTTAGCAAGTAGCATAGACACGGACGGAGTTCAAATTATTGTTGAACCCATCAATACACAAAAAGGAGGTGGTCGTTTATGAAGCATGAAACAAACCGTCGAATCAAAGAATATACGAACCGTTTGCCGCGGTTAAAAGAACGATTGCTGACAACGACTATTCTTTTGCTTGTTGGCGTTATTATGCTGACGACTGTTTCTTTTTCGTGGCTCACCCTTTCAAAAAGCCCGGAAACAACCAATATTCTTACCTCGATTGCTTCAAACGGTAATCTTGAAATTGCCTTGGCAAGTGGCTCGCGCTACACCATCACGGCACCGGGAGCCTCTCAGGTGGGTGACGGTAACTTGCCGATTGTCAGCGGCAACTTGACTTGGGGTAATATGGTCAATCTGTCAGACCCTTCATATGGCCTTAGCAATCTGGTGCTTCGTCCTGCGGGTTTGAACGTGGACAATTTGTTAAACGAGCCGCTGAAAGCCAAGGGTTACGATGAAGCGGGAAGACCGATCAACAAAGACACGCCTTTTAGATATGCAAAATGGATCTCTACCAATCCCGACGATGAAGAAGCTCCTTGGGAGTTTCAATTGACCGACGAGCTTGGTGTTCGTGCCATATCTTCAACCAAAATGGCAGAGTCTTCGGGATACGCCTACACGCTGCAGGTAAAGCTTTCAGAGGTTAAGAACGCAAACGGTGCAGCTGAGACCGCTTACCTGAATATTACGAAGAATATTGATATCGACGGCACGGAAAAGCAGTTTTTGGAAGCGTTGGCAACCGTTATGGGCGCTTACATGACAGCAAACATGAATGCATCCCAGGACAACAACGAGCACCTGATCAACGCAACCATGGACAAAGCGAGCATGGAAGCCTTCCGCGATCTCTTCGCGGCATTTATCAAGGTGTTGGAGCTCGAGCAAGAGTCGATGCGTCAGCTTGCCAACCTGCAGCTTTTTGTGATCAACGGAGGCGACACGAGCAAATATACCGAGTTTGCCACAGTTGACGCGCTTGTTGCGCAAAAGGATAAGCTGAAATCGATGGGATTGCAGATCTCCGGACTTGCGGAAAATCTTTCCGACTATGATAAGCTCAAAACCAATTATGAAAAACTGGTTGCGATCTGCCAAAAGGGCACGATCAAATGGGGAGACGATGGGCTTTCTGCCATCGTAAACGCGCTGATCAACGTTGGTACCTGTACGGTTAACGGCACGCGTGTGAGCAGCATTGGTGCTTCGGCAGCGCTTGATTTGAACAAAAAGTCTTGCGCAACCATCATTACCAACGGTGTTCTTTATAATTTTGAAAAACGAACCGGCGCCAGAATGGACGTTCCGAAAGGAAGCACCGACCTGGAAGCCAAATACCCGAAGGGTCTTACCGTTACAGCAAAAGGTAAGCGCTTGGGTATGGAAATGAACGGTACGATCTATGCATTGATCACCACCAATGCCCCCACGCCTTCGCTGCTCCAAAAAGACCTTGATTACACCGATTCCAAGAATACGGGCGGTACGGTGGCTCTGACGGCAAACGATACTTACGGCTTTGCCATTGACTTTTGGGTACGCACCAACGCCTCGGGAAGCTTTTTGACCTTGGAAGGCAATATCATCACCGAAACGGTGGAAGAAGATGCCAAGGGTCCGGATGCCGAGGGCAACGAGGTTCAGCTTTATACGGTGACTCTGAGCACAACCGATGAATCGGGTGAGGCGGTAGACTATACCGTTGACGTCTATATGATTGCAGATGAAAACGGCACGGAAACCTGGTACTATGCCGATAGTCACGAGGAATATGAAAAGGACGCGAGCAACCCGCCCAAGAAAAAGGTTAATATCATAGAAACTGTAATCGGATACGAGGGCGAAAACCGTATTTGGGACAATAACGCATTCCTTTCTACCGATAACACCACACAGGGCAGCGGTAGCTGTTATGTGTATTATGCAGAAACGCCTGAGGACATGGCGCGAAGCTTGAAGCTTTTGTCTGCTATGAACATTGCGTTTGTGGATCAAAAGGGTACGCTTTTGGCAGAAGGATATATGGATACGGCAAACCACTTTGTGGATAACGGTAAAGTGATTGTTCCGTTGAGACTGAACGCCAATTCCATCACCTTGCAAAATTCTGACGGCTCCGAAACTTTGGCGATCACGCCGCTTGAGCAAAACGTTGCCACCTTGGTATCGGCAATTGTGTATCTTGACGGAACCAAGGTAGAGAACAAGGACGTTCTTGCTGTTTCGGATATTCAGGGACAGCTGAACATTCAGTTCGGCAGCAGCGTGGCTTTGAACGCGATCTCGGATGAAGAGCTTGCCTCCAAATCCATGAGCGTGAGCGCATCGGCAGACGTCGTTTCGTTTGACTATGATACCTGTGTGGCAACCGGCACGCCTATGACCACCAAGCTGACGGTGAAGGTGGACGGCTCCAAGGCGAACAACGTCAAGGCGTTCTTTATCAGAGCCATCAGCTCCACGCAGGGCATTCCCATGAACTCCGAAAAGGATATGCTTATCTTTGAAGATAAGGGTAACGGCCAGTGGGAAGCAAGCTATACCTTTACCTCGCCCGGTAAATACGTTTTGCGAAGTGTTCAGGTTGACGGCATTGAGTACGACTTAGAGCCGGATGAACGACCGCAGATTGAAGTCAAGGGCTTTTCGCTCAAGAGCTTGTCGTGGGAATCGACCACGGCAAAAGAACAGAACTTTATGACGGCGGCAAATGCGGTATCGGCAGGGGTGTCTTTGGAATTTGTGACCAATGATCCCGAAAGAATGCCGACGCGCGTAGAAGGACGCTTCTTGAGAACCGACGGTAACTCGGTTAACGTTACCTTTACCCGCAACGTAACCACAAACAAGTGGACGGGTAAAGCATCCTTCCTCTCATCGGGTACTTATACCTTGCAGTATCTTGTCTTTAACGGCGAATACCACGAGGTGGATTTGTCGCTGCAAAAGGTTGCCAACGTTTATGTGGGCATGAAGGTATCGGTTCATACCCAAAGCCCGAACAGCTTCTTGTTTGGATACGGCGTTGACGGAGATGCCGATAACGGCATGGAAGACAACGAAGAAAACTTGTATATGCAGGTTAAGATCATGGACGATACCGGCAAGGAAATGACAGGACTTTCTGACGTGAAGCTCTATTACGCAATGGAAGGTTATACCACGGTAGAAACCGGTTTGAACGCAGACATCACCTGGAATCAGTCTTCGGGCTATTACGAAGGCGCGTTTGAAGCGAGGGTCGGCGTATTCAAGTTCTTGTACGTAACGGTGGATGGCAATACCATCACCAATGCAACCACCTCGCCGAGATTCGTGATCCAATCGCCCACTCCGCCTTCGTTTAATGTAGGCAACACGAATGAATTCCAGTATGCACCCAATAATGATGCGGCATTTAGCTTGCTTCTGAACGATTCCGACGGTATTACCCAGGAAAGCATAATCGGTTACGCTTACTTCGGAACCGACGAAACCACCCTCTACAAGGTGGAAGTGGCTAAAAAAGAGGGCGACCAATGGAAGTTCAAGGTGCCGCAAAAGGACGGCTCGCAAGACGGAACATGGACACTGAAAGAACTGCACGTGATTGCCGGCTATATTGATGGGGCGGTTCGAGATGAAGAAAACCCCTATGTGATTGATCTGACAGGTAAGACTAACCTGTCGACTACGGTGCTTTCTACGATTAAAGTGGAGCTTGACAGCACAGATAACATCGACTTGTCGGGCGAATTCCTCCAAGAGCATACGATCAACTCGTTGGGCATTAACATTAAGGATAAATCCGGTAACGCTCTGCCCGGTATCGCCAATACGGTAACACTGGTATATTCACACCAGGATGACTCGCGTTCAATGGGTGGATACGATATAACCACAACTGTTTCTAACGAATATACAATTACATTGACAAATACCGGAAACGGAATCCACTTCACGCAAAGCACGGGTACACTTCTCAAGTACGCCGGAACTTATAAGCTTACGTCGATCAACTACACGTTCGACGGTGGTTCTGTGACTTTGTCCGGCAACAGCTTGCCGAAGGCGCCTGTGATTACGATCACATCGACCGCTCCGAGTGTAAGTATTACCGGAAGATCAAATGACGGTAGCAGTACGAATACTGCTACTTCTGCAACGGTTTATTACGGTGAGTCCGAATCGTGCGCTGGTACAAACTACAGCCATCCGCACGTTACCATCACCCTAACGGGAATGGGTAAAGCAGAAGATGCTACATTGACGTTTACTACTACCGATAACAATGGTTCCGTGTATTTGTGTAAGACTAATTTGTCTAATAATACGTCGGATACTGATTCTTTCACATGGACTAAGGACGGTACTTGTCAGCGCTGGGTTGGTCGTTGGAATTCAAAAACAGGTGATGACGGCAAAACACCTGCCGGAACATTGACAGCAAAAGAGCTTGTGTTGACTGCGAATGGAGTTACCTATACCGTAAGTTTGACGACCCCCATTACCATCATCAACCCCTCGTAACCAATCTACAATAGGATAGCAAGCTGTTCTTTCACGAACAGCTTGCTACCGGAAATTTTACGATTTATGAATGATTTGATTCGTTTGATTTTCAGCTCAGGCTTGAGCAAGGCATTTTATGACACATTCTTTGTGTTAGGCTTTGTTTCCGTTCTGGTCGGCTTACTGTGGTATGGAAAAAAATTAAAATTTCCCCCTTGGAAGATTGCCTTAACAGTATGTACCGTATATCCGTTGGTTGTGCTTTGGATGTTTATCATGTTTTGGATGGAATCCGGCTTTACAACATGGGGAGGAAACAACATTGTTCGCATTTTTGTCTATGTACCCTTGATCGGGTTGCCTGTGGCAAAATTGTTGAAATTGGACACGAAAAAGACTCTTGCGCTTCTTTCATTTGCACCCTTGCTTGTACACGGAATGAGTCATTTCGGCTGTATTTTTGCCGGATGCTGTCAAGGATATCCCTCTTCTTTTGGCATTTATAATCCAATTTTTCAAGATATCCGATTTCCCATTCAACCGATTGAAGCGGTGACGGCTGTGGCGATTGTTGTATTCTTGTTATGGAGAGCCAAAAAGAAACAGTACGAGCCTGACGGATATGAATATCCGCTAATGCTGGTTTTGTTTGGCTCGACGCGCTTTATGTTTGAATTCTTGCGCGATAACGAAAAGATGTTTTGGGGTATTTCCAATTTGGCAATACACGCCTTGTTCATGTTCGTTGTGGGGCTGATTTGGATATTTATCTATCACAAACGACGCGATGCGTCAAAAAAGACGGTTACATAACAAAAAGGAGAACAGTATGCACCGAACAACGAAACAATTGAATATGCTGCGTGTGCCGCTGATTCTTATCATTTGCTCGGTGCTGCTGTCTCTTTTCGTTTTCCCGGTATCTGCCGTTGAAAGCGGAGCGTGCGGAGAGGGCGTTACCTGGGAGTTGAATGCAGGTACTCTGACAATCCGCGGCAAAGGCAGCATGACGGACTACAAAGACCGTGAGCTTGCACCTTGGTATGAATTCCGCGAGGACATTGTTCGTCTGGAAATCTCACCCGAGGTGACCTCGATCGGTAACTTTGCTTTTTACGGCTGCAAAAACATCACGACGGTGGAAATTCCCAATTCGGTCAAGACGATTGGGAAATTTGCGTTTACCTCCTGTGAGCGTTTGAGCGTTGTTCAATTCGGAGGCGGCTTGCTTTCGATTGGAGAATCGGCTTTCAACAACTGCACTTCTCTCACCTCCTTGCGCGTGCCGTACAGCCTGACAAGCCTTGGCACGCAGGCGTTTTACCGCTGCGAGTCGCTCTATAGCGTGTATATTCCGAGTGAGGTTCAAACGATGGGCAACTCGGTGTTTGCCTATTGTGAAAACTTAGTTCGCGCAGAGGTTGAGGCAAGGCTTGAAACGCTTCCGTCATGGACCTTTTACGGTTGCGATCTTTTGTCCGAAGTTGCCTTGGCAGACAGTGTCAGGGATATTGACAACAATGCGTTTGAGCAATGCGACGAGCTTGCCAACATCTATTTTGCGGGCACCGATGAGCAGGCGGAACAATTAGAAAAGCAAATCACGGCGGATGTGCCTGCGTTTGAGATACGCGGCTACATCAGCAGCGGTGAGATCTCGCCGTCAAGCACGTCGGGACGTTACGTGGAAAACGACGACCAAACGGTGACGCAGACCAACATCACCGTGATGCAAGATGACCGCATTTCTTTGGTTCATACCGTGAACAAAACCTACACCCCCGAATCAAGCGAAAAGGGAAGCTACACGGCAGATATTTCACTGACCGTTGAGCAGAACGACGCATGGGACTATGCGATCGATCAGGTACAGCAGACTTTTTCCTATATTACAAACACCTATTCCGATCAGGCGAATATGGAAGGTATGTCATTTACGCTGTACGCGAAAAACGATGCGCAGATAACGAATGAATTTCTTGACGAGCTTTCGGGAAGAGACATAAAGCTTGTTCTGGTCGCTTCAAACGGTTCGACATGGAAGGTGAACTGTGAGGACATCAAAAAGAGCGACAGTGACAGCCCGTCGAACAAGTTGGTTGTGAATTACTCGCATCAAATTACCGAAGCTTCGAAAGACACCTGCCAAAAGCTTGGAACAGACGATTGCTACAGGCTTGTGTTCACCGACTCGGTGGATCAAAAGGCAGAGGTTTTGGTTCAGCTTCCGCCGCAAGCATCGGCGCAGAGTAATGCCTTTTTCTATCAGGTTGAGCCTGACGGAAGCCACAAGAGAGTTCAGGCCGTGATGGTGGACAACAACGGAAACGCCCATTTTTACATCGCTTCGGTCAACAAAGACGCGGAGTATGTGATCGGCTTGAATGTGCCGGGAGAAAGCACTGAGGATGTGATCATACCGGACGAGCTTCGGGAACAATACGATTCGCCGCTTTTGCGCCTTGAAAACGTTCCTTACGTAGAGCTCGGGCGCGTATCTTCTTTGGGCATCACCGGCAATCAATTGATGTGGATACTGATCGGTGTACTGCTTGGCACAACGGTAATCGTTGGCGGCATTATGCTGATGTGGAATAAAAACAAACAAAAAAAATTGGCTTGGAAAAAGCTTGAAGAATCGAAAAAGGCAGGATGAAATCTTGCCTTTTTGGTTTTCTTATGTTATACTGTATGCGAAATCTGTACTTTGTTCGGTACGAGGCAGAGGAGAGGACATTTTTATGAAGATGGTCAATATGACGGTAGAAACCAAAAAAAGTGTCGTGAAGCCGATCCTGAAAGAGCACGCGATCGACCTTTCTGTGGCGGTTGTTGCGGGGTTAATCGTTTCCTTGGCGTATTTCTTTTTTCAGAACAGCAACGATTTCGCGCCGGGTGGCGTTGGTGGTCTTGCTACGATCACCTATCATATCGCCAATCTTAAGGGTGTGCCGTGGGCATACTTTATGTTGGCTTTTAATTTGCCGATTTTTGTTTTGGTTACGATTTTCGTCAACAGAAAGCTTGGCGCTTATTTGATTATCTATATGCTTGTGCAATCCTTCGGCACGATGCTCTGGGAAGCAATCGGTTGTACTCCCTACTGCGAAACAGCCTACGGCGAGGATTTTGAGATCGTTTTCACCTGCATTCTGACGGGTGTGATCTCAGGTGCCGGCTTTTCGATCATGCTTCGCCATTTTGGGGCAAGCGGCGGTACATATGCGATTTCAGCTCTTCTCAAGCGCGCCGATCCCGGGCTTAACATTGCTTACGTTTCATTCTTGCTTGACAGCAGTGTGGTGGCAGTTGCCTTCTTTGTGTACGGCATGAAGATCACGCCTACTGTTTGCACGCTGATCAATTTGTTTGTTGCCAATGTCGTGGTGGACAATTTGCTTTCGGGCATGAAGGTGGGATATAAGTTTGAAATTATTACCGAAGAGCCGGAGGAGCTTTCTGCCGAGCTGATTGAAAAACTGCATCACGGTGTGACAGAAATGCGAGTGGAGGGTATGTACTCGCACTCGAAAAAGCATATGATCGTTTGTATCATTCGCAAAAAGCAGATCGGTGAGATGATGAAGATCATCCGCCGTTATCCCGGTTCGTTTGCGAGCTATTCGAAAGTGAACGAGGTTTTTGGCAGATTTCGCAAAAAATAAAAGCGAAAGGCAAGGCGTGTCCTTGCCTTTTTGTTTTTCTTGTGCTATACTGTAAAAAAGATTTTTCTTTCTCGGTAAGCGCAAAAGAGATAAAAAAGAGGTGTTTTGTATGAAAAAAATACTGATTACCGCTTCGGTGCTGCTCGTTTTGGTGTTGCTTCTGCTTTTGCCTGTGGTGGCTCTTGATGCAGAAGAAACCACGATTCTTGCTTGCTCAGACTTTCAGGCGCCAAACGGAAACACACAAGGCAAATCGCAGGTTGCCGAGATTCTGTCTGCGATGGAAAAAGACGGTATCACTTCGGCTGACGGCTTTTTTGCCTGCGGTGATTATGACTATGAATATGATGATACCAAGGGTGGTGTCACTTCGCTGAAGCAGGCGGTCAGCGGTGTGGTAAGCGAAAACATGGTGTTCGTGCAGGGCAATCACGACAAGGCGGTGGGGTCAGACGGGCTTTCTCTCAGCGGAAATAACGATCCCGCGCACGGCAAATACGGCGTGTTCGTGATCAACGAAGACGATTATATGTGGTACAATGAAAGAGAAAACACGATCAAGCGCACCGCACAGCTTCTGACCGAGTATCTGAATGAAAAGCTGGCATCGGGGTATAACAAGCCGATTTTTGTTCTTTCACACTTGCCGCTTAATTACAATATGCGTACCCGAAACGATGGGGATATGATGCACGCGCGCTATCTTGTGAATGTTTTGAACGAGGCAGGCAAGCGTGGACTTAACATTTTTTATCTTTTCGGTCACGACCATTCGAACGGCTGGGATGACTATCTCGGCGGCTCGTCGGTCTATCTCAAAAAAGGGGACAGTATTCTTGTTGCCGACGGCACAAAACATCGTTACCAAGAGACAACGATCAACTTCACCTATCTGAATGCAGGCTATGTTGGTTATTATCAGAATCCCAACGAAGCGGACGATGCGTTGACGATGACGTATATTACCATCAAGGGAAATGAAGTGACATTTGTCCGCTACGATAAAAACGGACTGCACAATATGAAATCGGCAGGTGTTCGCAATGCCCACAAAAACGAAGGTCCGTATCTGCCCGACACAACTGTGTACGCCTCTCCGCAGACGGTGACTTTGACAGATATTTCGGACAGAACACCGCTTGCCGAGCTTTTGCCGAGCGATAAGACCGCGCTTCGCTATCAGCGCGTACATTCCGCCGAAGACTTAAAGGACGGCGGACGGTATCTGATCGTTTACAATTCCTCCACCGACCGCTTCTTGCTTCCGCAGGTGGTGACCAAAGCCAACGACGATGGCGTTGAACGCATCGGATTTGAGATTGAGATCACCTACGAATTCGGCGGCGAAGTGGTGTTTGGAAATTTTGCCGACAGAGAATGGACGTTTGTGAAGTCAAACAGCGGTTGGCTGTTGGAAAAGGACGGCAAGTATGCTACCTTTAAGAACACCACGACCTATGCTGTCACGGCAACGCTTGAGGATAAGGGTACGGTGTTTACGGTTGAGGGCTCGCGTGATGCGTTTAGATTCAAGGGCGGTGCTTACCAATTCAACTACAATGCAAGAATGCTTTTTAACGGCTTTCCCTCCGACCCCGCGCATTTTTACATTTACGAAGCGACCGGCTATGCGTTAGAAGCGGAAGGTGCGACTTTAGGAAAAACGTCTGCTTGGGCAGGTGAAACAGTCACGCTGACGGCAAGCACACCGCCCACGGGAAAAGTGTTTGATGCTTGGGTTGTGGAAAAGGGCACTCTTATGCTTTCGGATGCCACAAGTGCATCGATCACCTTTACCATGCCTGAATCGGGTGTTGTTTTGCGCGCCACTTATAAAGATGCACCGGCAGAAACAACGCCTGTGTCAACAGTGGTCAAACAGCCTGAAAGCACTCCCGAAGGCACGGGTTCTCTCACGCCCGAAACCACCCCCGATACCGAATCAACGAACACACCGAACGAAAACAGCGCTCTTGCATATTTGGTGTATATCACAATTGCGCTTGGCTTTGTGTTCGCGCTTACGCTAGCGATCGTTGTTCTCGTCAACAAGAAAAAAGAATCATAAATCATAAGAAAACCGCCACATGACGTCTGTCATGTGGCGGTTGGTTTATTTCACACGGTATAAGCGGAGGGAGTTTGTGACAACGAAAAGCGAGGAGAGCGACATGGCGGCGGCGGCAATCATGGGGGAAAGCGTGATACCGACGGCGGTCAAAGCGCCTGCGGCGATTGGGATGCCGATGACGTTGTAAAAGAACGCCCAAAAGAGATTTTGTTTGATACGGCGGAGTGTTTGGCGGGAAAGGCGAATGGCAACAGGCAGATCCGAAAGATCGTTTTTGAGAAGCACCGCATCGGCACTTTCCATGGCGATATCGGTACCTCCGCCAACGGCAATACCAACCGTAGCGGCGGCAAGGGCGGGTGCATCGTTGATGCCGTCTCCCACCATAACCACTTTTTTGCCCTTCTTGGTGAGTGTTTCCACAGCGGCGGCCTTTTCGGTGGGCAGTACCTCGGCGATGATTTCATCAAGGGCGAGGCTGTTTTCCTCTGCCATGGCATTTGCCGCGCGTTTGTTATCCCCTGTGAGCATACAGACCGAAAGACCTTGTCCCTTGAGGGCGCGGATGGCATCTTGCGAGGTGGATTTGATGCTGTCGGCAATGCCGATGATGCCGAGGAGTGTTTGATCCTTGGCAAGAAAGACCACCGTTTTGCCTTTTTCGGAAAGCGCCTTGAAGCTGTCTGAACCCTTTTCGGTATCAATGCCGTGTTCATGCATCAAAGCGACGTTGCCGCACAAACAAGTCTTGCTGTCAATCGTTCCGATGACCCCTCTGCCGGGAATGGCGGAAAAGTTTTCAAGAGTCGGGAGGGGGAGTTCTTTTTGTTTGGCGGCATCTGTAATGGCTTTGGCAAGCGAATGCTCGCTTTTTTCTTCCATGGCGGCGGCGAGTGCAAGGAGTGTATCAGCATCGCCCGTGAGCGGCAGAAGGTCGGTGACGGTGGGTTTGCCTTCGGTGATAGTGCCGGTTTTGTCAAGGACAATGGTATCCACGTGGGCAAGCGCCTCAAGCGAGGCGGCAGATTTGATCAAAATGCCGTGAGATGCGCATTTGCCGAGCGCAACTGTAACGGCAACCGGCGTGGCAAGTCCAAGCGCGCAGGGGCAGGAGATGACAAGCACCGAAATCGCGTGTGTCAAGGCACTGTCTGCTGTTCCGTCGATGATCAACCAAACGACGGCGGTGATGAGAGCACAGGCAAGCACAAACGGCACGAAAATGCCGCTGACTTTATCGGCAAGGCGCGCAATCGGCGCTTTGGTGAGACCTGCGTTTTCCACCGCTTCAATGATTTTTGAAAGGGTGGTATCACTACCCACGGCGGTGGCTTGCATTTTGAAGCTTCCTGTTAAGTTGATCGAGGCTGTGAGTACGGTATCTCCCGTCTGAACGGCGGTGGGCATACTTTCGCCTGTCAGGGCAGACGTGTCAAGCTCGGAGACGCCTTCGGTGACAATGCCGTCCACCGGGAGTTTTTCGCCCGGACGGATGATTAACATATCGCCCACGGCAACCTCTTCGGCGCGCAAAATTACCTCTTTGCCGTCGCGAATCACGGTGGCGGTTTTGGGAGAAAGGCTTGAGAGGGAACGAATGGCGCGGTCGGTTTTCTTTTTGCTTCTTTCTTCAAGCAGTTTGCCGACCGTGACGAGCGAAAGGATCATCACAGCCGATTCGAAATAAAGATGATGGGTATAGCTTGCCCCAAGAGCTGTGTTGCCGTCTGCCACTGCCAAGGCGATGAGAACAACCGAGACGATACCGTCGATCATGGCGGCAGATGAGCCGAGTGCCACAAGCGAGTCCATGTTTGGCGAGCGATGCCACAAAGCACGGAACCCAACGATGAAGAATTTGCGGTTTACATACAAAACAGGAAGCGACAAGCCAAGCTGTACCAGCGCGAACGTGAGCGGATGGCTTGACGGCTGCAAAAACGCAGGCAAGGGAAGCGATATCATGTGGCCCATCGAAACATACATCAGCACAAGCATGAAAACAAGCGAGATGACAAGACGCGGTTTCATGGCGGTGTAAGTGTCTTTGTGTGTCGGTATCGCATTTTTATCAAAAAGCGTGGCAGAATAGCCTGCTTTGGTGACCGCTTCGATGATGGCTTCATCAGATGTTTTTTCGCCGTCGTACTCGCAGACGAGAATGCCTGCCATGAGATTGACATCAGCCTTTTCAACGCTGTCAAGGGCTTTGACCGCACGCTCCACGGCGGCAGAGCAGGCAGAACAGCTCATACCTTTGACGGTGAATTTTTGTTTTTGTGTCATGCTACAACTCCTTTTTGTGACTTTTTTTCATTCCCCACTTGACAAAAGGGGCGTTTATGGTTACAATATGATAGTCAATATCAAATTTGAAAACGAGGATATAGAATGGCAGACCGCAATTATCGCACCAAACAGCGTGACAGTATTCTGACCTATTTTGCCAAGCACCCCGAGGCGTGTCTTTCGGCAAAGGATATCATTGAAAACCCCGAAATTGCCGTAGGCGAAGCCACAGTTTTCCGCTGTCTTGCCCATTTGACCGCTGAAGGACGTCTGAAAAAATACGTTGGCGCGGGGGGTGGGGCGCTTTATCAATATCAGGAAGCAGAGGACTGCAAGGGGCATTTTCACTTGAAATGTCTGCAATGCGGCGAGATTGTGCATCTTGACTGCCGCATGATGCAGGATGTGGGTGCGCACATTGCCGCACACCACGACTTTGAGGTGGACGTTTCGCGCACCGTGATTTACGGTGTCTGTCGCGCTTGCCGCCAACTGTAAACAGAAAAGGATAGAATCATGAAAAAAGCTATATCACTCTTTCTCGCGGCTGTTATGCTTTTGGTTTGTGTGTCGCTGACTGCCTGCGTGCCCGACCTTCCCGAGGGAGAGATTCATATTGTGGCGGCGAATTTTGCAGGCTACGATTTTGCCGCCGAGATCATCGGTCGGGATAACACCCGTGTTTCGCTCACCTTTTTATCGGCAGGTGATGCGCATAGCTTTAACCCAACCTACGGCGACATTGCCAAGATTCAAAATGCCGATCTTTTTATTTATGTGGGTGGCGAGTCCGACCATGCGCTCGACTCGGTTTTGTCGGGAGTGAAGGATGAAGCAATTTTCAAAATGATTGACTGCGTTGAGCTTCTTGCCATTGAAGAAGAACACGGGGAAGACACACACAGTCACGAATACGACGAACACGTTTGGACATCGCCCTATCACGCAGCGCTCATTGTGCAGGCGCTTTCAAAAAAGCTGTGCGAAATTGACCCCGACGGGGCAGAGGATTATCGCGAGAATACGGCAGAATATCTTAACAAGTTAAATGCGCTGGATGCTGATTTTCAAGCCATGTTTGACTCTGTGGAAGATCCCATGCTTGTGATGGGAGACAGATTCCCCTTTTTGTATTTTGCCAATCGCTACGGCTTTTCGTATGAAGCTGCTTTCCCGAGCTGCAGTTCAGCCTCTGAGCCAAGCCCGCAACGCGTGATTGAACTTGTGGAGCTTGTGAAAAAAGAGAAGATCTCCACTGTGTTTTATATGGAAAGCGGTAACCACAGTGTGGCAGACCGCATTGCCGCCGAGGGCGGCGCTGTGACAGCGCTTCTTCACGCTTGCCACAAGGTAACCCCCGAGGAAATGCAAAGCGGAACCACATATTTATCCTTGATGCGGCAAAATTATACCGCCATTCGGGCCTCTCTCGGTCTTTTAGATTAGTCCTTTTTGTTTTTTTCGGCGCGCATGGCAGCTCGCCGTTCACGGAAGAATAAGAGAAGCGCGTGTGCCACAAGGTCACGCGTTTCTTTTTTGAGCGTGAACAGGGTGGCTGTGGCTTTGTATGCCGAACGGATTTTATCTTCGCCAATCTCACTCAAGGTCTCGGCACCCGACGAGGTGAGCAGGTGATAGAGTGTGTCGATAAAGTGCTTTTGTTCTTTTTCGCCGAGCTTTTCTGTCCAGGTTTTGACGGCGTTTTCAAGCTTGCGGCTTTCTTCCGAGCGGGCAGGGAGTCGTACAAAGGCGTTGCCGCGAACACGCCATGTGAAAGCATCGTGCTGGAGAAGCCCTTTGCCTGCGCTTTCAATGACCTCGGCATTTTCGCCGTGCTCCAGCATTGCGCCTACTACGGAAAGATAGGGCGTTGTCCAATAGAGCTTTTTCTTGATTGCCAAGAAAGCTTCGTTTTCGCTTTGATCTCTTCGGAAGCCGGGACCGTCGTTATTATAGATTTTGAGAATACGGTCACGCTCAGACGGATCTAATTTGGTTGCTGCATACATAGCGAGATTGCCGCCTTTGGAGTGACCGCCGATATACATGGTTTCGCTTCGCTTTTGAAGCACCGCCCTTAAATACGCAACAGCAGCCTTGTGAGAGGGGATTTCATCCTTGACGGCAAGGGAAAGGCTTTCCTTCCAAGCTACGATATGGTCATCTGTGCCGCGGAAGGCGACATACAGTTCTTTTGTGGGAAGTTCGTAGGTGACGGCGGCAAACTGCATGGCAGGGCGTTTTTTGATGATATTCACGGGAAAGGAAAGCTTAACCTCTGAAAAACGCGCACTTTGCGCGGTAAGCAGCAAAAAATCGTCAAAGGCAGGCGTCATGAGAAGCCCAAGCTTGCGTGTGCCGCGCGGATAGAGCTTCAAATAGCGGCGCGCTGCCGTCTCCAGCGTGACGGTTTCGCCCTTTTCGATGACATCATCGAAATCAAAATAACACAGTTCGGCGAGAATGAGGTTGTCCACCTCGTTAAAGGGATCTTGAACAAAAGAAAGATCGCCTCGCCAAACGAGATAATCGAGTACAGTTGTCATGGACGTTCATTCCTTTCATAGTTCTTCTTTTATTATACACGTTTTTTCTTTATTTTTCAAGATGTCTATGGGCATAAAAACTACAGTCTGAACTTCAGACTGAAGACAAAGTCACGTAAAGGTGTCTTTGTTTTTTTTGTTTTGAGAGACATATTTTGCGCTTTGTTTGAAAAAATGTTCATTATTATAACTTTGACAGAAAAAACAACAATAAACTATTGATTTTTTGGGATATTTTATGGTATACTGATAACAAGAGATTTAACGATAACAAAGAGAGGTGTTTCCGATGGCATATTCCGGTATGCCTATCATAGGCAAAGGATTGAACTAATTGGGTTGTTTTTATTATACAATTATATTGAAAGGAGTTTGTTATGAAAAAAGTTATGTGTATTTTAATCGCTTTCCTGTTGCTTCTTGGTCTGCCCATTCCTGTACTCGCTCAAACACAAGACAATGTATCGGCGCTTGAAGAAAACACACAGTATTACTCTGATAATTTTATTGATTTTCGTTTAGCAAAGAAGATAGTTGCTGTTGACGAAAGAATTGCTATTTCATTGATGGGTAATACAACCAGTAAAGTTTTATCAATCGATATTTCGTCGAGCGGTTTTCAATATACCGAGAAAACTGTGTCTGCTGTGAATTCCTTGCCGGGTTATGAATTGGTTTGGGATTCTGATACGGACGAAGCTTATTTTTCATGTATGGTTTTGACTTCGAATAATACACAGTATCTGTGCGAGCTGTTTGCTGTGAAATGTGAAAATACAATATATTGCAGTTTGGATTCTTTTGATGCGGCGAGAGATGACTATTTCTTTTCTAAAGTAAAACAAGGTGTTTGGACACAAGAAGAATATCAAGAAGCATTGCAAACTATGTATCAGAAGTACGGAACCGAGCAAGCTACGGTGGAGATGAATGCCAATGCATCTCGAGATGTTCATACTATAATTGTGAATGGATTGTTACAGTGGAATGACGATCGCAATGTTGTTCATCCGCTGCAGTATGTAAAGGTTGAAATTTGGGATAATTTGTTTTCAACCAAACTTGGAACAGCTTACACAGACTCTTCCGGATTCTATGCTTGCCATATATATGACACAGCAAGCTACCGGAATATATACATAAAGGTTTATCCCGGTGGTGATTATGCTGATCTTAAGACACATAATGGTGGAGTATATGTGTACCAAAGCGGTGTACAGTATAGTGTTGTTCCCAATTCTACAGTTACTATGTCTTATACAGTCGACATGACCAATGATTTAGGAAGAGCGTTTCAAATTGCACAAGCAGTGAATGTTGCAGCGAAATATGCAAAGACGATGAACGGAACTGCGTTGCCAAAAGTGGATGTTATCTATCCTCACGGAGACTCGCAAAATGCATCGTCTTATTACACTGTTAACAAAATATATATAGCACATCGCATGTCAGGTGGCGTGTTAGGTCTGAATTCGTATGCATCGTGGGATGCTATCATGCATGAATACGGCCATCATGTTGCTGAGACGTTGGATATAAGTTCTTTTTCTCCGGGGCAACATAGCCTGTCGGATAACCATGCTGACGATACGGAAGATAAACTAAGAGGGATTCAATGGGCTTGGGGAGAATCGTACCCGACGGTTTTTTCGTTGATGGCACAGGAGTATTTTCGTACAACGCTTAATTCGATAGCCACAGTAGCAGATACCTTTTATTCTTCATATTCAGGCGGTTTATTGAATCCGGAATCGGATGGCGGTTATTATAGTGATGCTTGTGAAGGAGCCCTGATTTGTGCCTTGTGGGATATCTTTGATATACCCAGTGAAGCTCACGATAGTTTAAGATACTCACATACGGGTTTTTGGAATTTGATTATGGATTCCGGTGCGACAACTTTTAATGACTTTGTTTGCTACTTTAATGAAACACAGAGTGCATCACAAAAACGAGCTCTCGGAGGTATACTGTCTTATTATCATATTTCGGCGTATGATTTGAATTGTACGATTATTGGTTCACGAGCTGCCTTTACATGGAATTTAGGCGGAACCTCAAAGTATATCCCTAATAGCAATTCAAATGGACCTTTTGTTAACGATTCATTTGACTTGGTTTTTTGCGATGCCAACAAGAACGAGATACTGCGTATAGAGTATCTTTCGGGTGGTTCGTGCATGCTAACTACATCACAATGGGCAACGATTATGAATGCAACAGGCAGTACGTTTGGTTTTTATGTTGAAGCTTATCAAACGGACACTCCTGTAACGGGGCAGTATCAATCTGAATACATAACAGTTGCCAAACCGACATAACATTATGCTCTACTGTGGAGGCAGTTACTATGAAAAAAATATTTATTTTTATGCTTGTTTTGACAGCTTTATGTTTGATCGTTTCGTGTGGCGAAGCTTCTGACACGACCGTGGCTGTGACGGGTGATACAACGGCTGAGCCACATACCGCAGTGACAACAACCGAGACTGTCATTACGACCCGAGAACCGCTGACAACTCCGTCTGCAACCACAACTGTGGTTACGGTAAAGACGCCCGAAACGACTGAGGACGACGGAATGTACCGTGCGGGATTTGAGATGACTGACAAATTGATGGTTGTGGTTACCTATGTTGCGTATGAGATTCCAAGAGAAGTATCTGTTTTGGCAGAAAAAATACCGATTACGCTTTACTCTGGCGTTCCTGCCGCAAGTCTTAATCTTGATGAGTTTCCTAAAGACACCAAATTTGTTTTCGCTCTCAAAACTGAGGCGCAGGAAACATTGTGTACGATTGGTGAGCTTACACTTGATGAACTCAAAGCAGGTAATTATATTTGTACGACCGACTATGAGACGGGAAAGATCAACTATGTGGGTAGCGGTATGACCTGTGGCTTAGATCCTTCGCTATTCTCAACAGGAAATGGTCGCTACTTGATTGCTGTTGAATTTCACAGTGAACAAGCCAAAGACGGATGGTATGACAGGTACCTTGGTATGAATCTCGACGAGGGTTGGTATGACAATGATTATATTGGATTACCATATTCCAAAGAATCTTCCAAAAACGCTTATTATTTCGGCGTTAACCCGTAGTATGATACAACAACGACGGACAGAGTTTTTCTCTGTCCGTCGTTTTTTATTCTATCACAGGCAAAAAGGCGTTTAACGCGCCGCGCGCGGCAAGCAGAATGAAGCAGAAATCGCGTGCGAAGGAGGGCTTTTCGTTAAGATACCGCCTCCTGAGCTTTTTGTAGGAAAACGGCGTTGTCTTTTTCCAAAAGTTTTGGGGAAGATGGGCGAGCCGTTTTTCAAAATAGCGGTGGAAAGCGTTTTCGTATGCGTTATGCGCTTCAAAATCACCTGAAAAATCAAGATTGTGTGCAAAGGTGAAAGCGTCGGCAAGGTAGTGGAGCAACACCCCAAGCCTGAAGGCGTAAAGCGGTGTCATTTTGGTGTGATGCGAGGCGAGTTTTTTTGCCATGCGGTTGATTCTTTTATCAAGATGCGGATGGTTATGCCCGTGAAGATGCGGAAGCTTTTTGTGTTTGGCAATATCAATGTGAGAAAACAGATTGACATCGGGTGCCACACAGCCGATGAGAAACGCGCGTTGTAAGAGGTTATCGGGTGGCAAAAGAGGCAACAGAACTTTCGCAAAGCGGTAATGGGTAAGCGTGCGCATGAAGGGAATCCCTTTCTCTTTTTTAGAATAGTATGTACCCAATCATGCGATTGTTCTCAATTTTGTCAAAATAAACTTTGGCAATTTGGTTGTGAAGATCAATGTCACTCTTCACAGCCACATCAAGGAAGTTGTCGGTGTGTCCGAGTTGGTAGCCGTCTTTGCCTTCTTCAAACAAAACAGGCGCGCTTTTGCCGAGAAAGGATGCCATCACGCTCTGGCGCGAGCGGGTGGTGACCTCTTGCAGTTTCTTTTCGCGCTCAGCCTTAACATCACCGCTGATTTGTTCTTTCATTTCGGCGGCTTCTGTGCCGGGGCGGGGAGAGAATGCAAAAATATGGCAATCAAGGAGGTTCGCTTCTTCCAAAAAGAGGGTGGTTTCGTGAAAATCTTCGTCTGTCTCCCCGGGGAAGCCCACAATGATGTCGGCGGTAAAGGTGACATCGGAGAGAAGCGTGCGAAGGTTTTGGATGGCAGCCATGGCTTGACGGGCATTGTTTTTGCGGCGCATGGCGGCAAGTGTGCGCGAGCATCCGCTCTGCAAGGAGAGGTGAAAATGGTGGCAGAGGTGGGAGATTTTGGAAAGTCTCTCGCAAAAGGCAGGCGCAAGAAGGGCAGGGTCAAGCGAGCCAAGGCGGATGCGCCCCATGTTCGGCAGGGCATCCAGCGCTTCCAGCAGTGTGATGAGATCACAGTTTATGTCTTTGCCGTAGGCGGAAATTTCAATACCTGTCAACACAATCTCGCGGTAGCCTTGGGCAAGCAAGCCTTCGGTTTCTTTGAGAATATCGGCAAGGGGTTTGGAGCGCACTTTGCCGCGCGCGGTTTTGATGATGCAGTAGGCACAGCGCGAATCGCAACCGTCCTCGATTTTGATATAGGCGCGGGTGCGCTCGCTTTTTTGAATTGCCATCGGTTCAAAGGACGAAAGATCAAAGCTTTCCTGCAGGCAGACGCTTTCGTTTTGTTTGGTTTGGATGTGAGAGAGGATGGCGTCAACCACTTGCATTTTTTTGCCGTTTCCGAGCACGCAATGCACACCGGGGATCGAGGAAAAGCTATCGGGGTGAAGCTGAGCGGCGCATCCTGTGACACAAATGCAAGCATTGGGGGAGGCATGAATGGCACGGCGTACCATTTGCCTTGCCTTACGCTCGCCCTCGGTGGTGACGGCGCAGGTGTTGATCACTGTGGCATCACTCACTTCGCCAAAGGGCACGACTGTAAAACCGTGCGCCTCAAGCGCTTCGGCAATGGCTTCGCTTTCATACTGATTCACTTTGCAACCGAGTGTCAAAAAAGATACCTTCATGGCTAACCCCTTTCTTTTGTGCTTTTATTTTACCACAAAAGAGGAGGAGAGTAAAGTTTTTTGTTGAAAATTTATGCACAAGAGGTGAACAAATCATGAAAGATTTTATGAACTTATAGACAAAAGGAAAGAGTTATGGTAAAATAAACTATAATGCCGTTTTGACTTTTGGATGGAGAAAGGAATTTTGCCCATGAAAAAGATGAAGCTTTTGCTTTCTGTCTTAACCGTTTTGCTTTTGGTTTCGCTTTTTGTGGCTTGCGGAGGATCATCCGACACCACGAAGCAAACCGACGATACCCAAAATCCCGTTGATACCACGAATCCCGTGACCGAGAATAACGGTACAACCGCAAAACCCGGTACTACCGAAAAACCCGGCACAGTGGTAACACCTGCCGATACCACCAAGGGCGACCAAAAGCCCACACCTCCCGTAACACTCGGCAAAACCTACGGCTTGCCCGATGAAATGCCGGTTCTTCACATCAACACCTACGGAAAGAATATTACCTCCAAAGAAGAGTATATTCCCGGCCTTGTGACGATTGACAATGTGAACGAGGCGTTTGCACTTGAGGATGCAGAAATTGAGATCCGCGGACGCGGTAACTATTCCTGGTCGAGCACCGAAAAGAAGTCTTACCGCATTAAGTTTGCCGAAAAGACCAATCTGCTCGGTCAGGGCAACGGTCCTTGCCGTTCCTGGACGCTTCTTGCCGTACACTGCGACCAATCGATGCTTCGCACGGCAGCTGCTTTTTACTTTGGCAGAAGTCTTTCGGGCCTTGATTTTGTTTCCTCGGCAACCTTTGCCAAGGTGTATCTGAATGACGAGTTTCTCGGTGTCTATCAGGTGTCTGATCAGATGCAGGTGAATCAGTATCGCGTGAACGTTGACGATTCTCCCAACGAAGAATATGAAATCGGCTTCCTTGTTGAGCTTGACAGAAATGCGTATGAGTTGCCCGTTTCGGATGGCTACAATACCTACGAGATCAAAAGTGAAATTCACAGTACGCTTCACTTCGTATATATCGAAGAAAGCTTGATCTATGCTTACGAAGCGGTGCTTGGCGGTGACAAGCAAGAGATTGAAGAATTGATCGATCTTGATTCGGTTGTGGATAGCTATCTTGTAGAAGAACTGCTCAAAAACCTTGACGTGGGCTGGGGCTCCTTCTATATGTGGCAGGAAGCAGGCGGCAAGCTGCACTTCGGTCCTGTTTGGGACTTTGACCTTTCGGCGGGCAATGCCGACCCCAACGACGGCGATCCTGCTTTTTCCGCTCCGCAGTATTTGTATGTGGGCAGCAGCAAGTATAACTACAGCCAGTCGAACAACTGGTTTGTTACCTTGATGCAGTACGATTGGTTCCGTGAGCTTGTGAAAGAAAGATGGAACGAGATTGTTGATATTGCCAACGAGCTTCCCCGATACGTGCGCGCGGTGGCAGAGCTTTATTCCGAAGAATTTGATGAAAATTTTGAGCGTTGGCCGATCTTCGGTCAGCAGATCAACCGCGAGCCTGCGGCAATTCGCAAGCTTAAAAATCACGACGAGCACGCCGAGTATCTTGCCAAATGGCTTGAAACGCGTATTGCGTGGCTGACAAAATGCTTTAACGGCGAAGTGCCTGACGATCCCGTGGAGGGCGTTGTGGATTTCGAGTGCTCGGGCGGTAACGGCACAAAAGCATCGCCGTATCTGATTGCGAATGCCAACGATTTTGCCTCCTTCACCAATGCGTTGATGATGGGTACAGAGTTTAAGGGTATGTACTTTTTGCAGACTTCCAACATCAATATGATTGGCTATGCCGGCTATAACGGCATCGGCAAAGAGGGTACGTTTGCCGGTGTTTATGACGGCAACGGTCATATCATCAAAGCGGATATTTCCGGTTCCGACGAAGCAATCTTCCCCTATGTGACAGGCGTTGTGATGAACCTGATCACCGAAGGTAAGGTAAATAATACCGACCAGGCAGCCGGTATCACCCGTTCGGTTCGTAAGGGTGGTTTGATCCTCAACTGCCTCTCAACCATGGATATCACGTCGCAATTTCAGAATGCAGGCGGTATCGCGGCATCGAACCAAAGCAGCGGCGGTACGATCTCGGGATGCGTCTTTGTTGGTAAGATCCAAGGCGCCGAGGTGGTAGGTCCGATCAATGCCTATATGGACGGCAGAAGCGGCACGTTTACCTATAACTATTATCTGGCAACCGCCGGCGGCGATGCTGTTGGTAACGACACGGCGTTTGATTCGGTTGCAGGTCTTGATGCGATTCTGAACAGCAATCTTTCAAAGCTTGATGCCGGTCAGTACCAATCCTTGCTTTGCTCCTGGAAGCTGAATAACGGCAGCCTTGTGATGGAACACAAATAAAACAATCAAGAACCCGAAAGCGATGCTTTTGGGTTCTTTTGCGTTTGCTCTTGACAAGAGCGTTTTTTTGTGTTACAATAAGTCGAACTTTTCCGATAACTGACGGGAGAAGGTGGGAAAACCACCGTGGAGTCGGAAAAGAATATGCCGACCGTCTGGGCGCAACAAATTTTCCGTGAGGGAAGTTTGAGCGCCTTTTCTTTTTGAAAAGAATCGATGCTCCCCACGAAATGAAACAAGAAAGGGTCAAAAACATGATCAAAAAAACAGTTGAAGGCATTCTTGCCGGTATTCTCATTGCCATTGGCGGCACGGTATTTCTCTCTTGTCAGGACAAGGTGATAGGCTCGCTCTTTTTCTCGGTAGCACTGCTTTGCATTTGCTATCAAGGCTACTCGCTTTTTACGGGCAAGATCGGCTTTATTCCCGAAAAGCATGACAAAGAAGCATTTTCGGTGCTTTTGTGGGGTCTTCTCGGTAACTTCATCGGCACACTGCTTTGCGGACTTATGCTTTCGGTTGCGTTTCCCGCACTCAAAGAAACCGCGGCGCTGCTTTCTGAGGCAAAACTGACGCAGGAAATTTGGGAAACCTTTATCCGCGCGATTTTCTGCGGTATTCTGATGTACCTTGCCGTGGTGATCTTCCGCGACAAAAAAACACCGCTTGCTATTTTCTTCTGCATTCCTGTGTTCATTCTTTCGGGATTTGAGCACTCGATTGCTGATATGTTCTATTTCTTCCTCGGCTACAGCTTCACATGGCAAACCTTCCTCTTCCTCTTTGTGGTGCTGGTCGGTAACGCTGTCGGCGGTATGCTGATGCCCACCCTCCGTCTTCTCACAGCTGACAAAAAGGAAAAACAATAACCTCTTGCAAGACCGAAATGCCACGCATTTCGGTCTTTTTTGGCAGAAATGATGAAAAAAACCTAATTGTCGTGAAAAGTTGATTCATGTCGATATTGACAGATGGATATTTGTATGATATAATGGCAAAAAATAAGTATGATGCCAAATTATGGTTATCAGAATCGTTAAAAACGCTGTGTGTTGTCAAAGAGGGAATACAATATCCCGTCTTGCGAATAATAAGCGTATCGATAACAGTATTGTAAACACAGGAAAAAGTAAAGGAGAACGCTTTTTGGTATGGGAAATCCTGTTGATCGCTCTTTTCAGCCTTCGGATTCCGAAGTGAACGGCACAAAAGAGAAACGCCAAAAGAAGCACGATCGTTTATCGGATGAGATCGGTATCGATCCTTGCTGTGACTATCCCGACGAGTTTTACGAAGAGTATATTGCTAAATTTCAAAAGAATACAAAAAAGAGATGCTTTTTCCGCTTTGTGAAAAGAAGCTTTGATATCATATCGTCTTTTATTGGTTTGGCACTTTTGCTCCCCATATTTCTAATCATTGCCATTGCCATCAAGATCGATTCGCGCGGTCCGGTTTTCTTTAAGCAAAAGCGTGTGGGACGGCACGGCAGGCTGTTTAATTGTTATAAGTTTCGTTCCATGTCCACCGAAGCTCCGAAAAACCGCGCCACCTCGCTTCTTGGCAATCCGGAGCAGTATGTAACCCGTGTGGGTCGCTTTTTGCGCAAGTTCAGTCTTGATGAGTTGCCTCAGCTTTACTGTTGTTTTCGCGGTACGATGTCATTGATCGGTCCCCGTCCTTTGATTCCCGAAGAGAAGGGATGCAATTCGATGCGTGAGCGCCTCGGCGTATTTGCCATGCGTCCCGGTATTTCGGGCTATGCACAGGTCAACGGCCGCGACGATGTTTATTATAAAAACAAAGCCATCATGGATGCCATATATGTCAAGAATGCTTCCTTGTCGCTTGACTTGAAACTGATCTTCAAAACAGTTGCCATCGTGGTAACACGCCGCGGAAATGCGTATAAAAAGTCGAAAATGAAGAATAAAAAAGAGCCGTAAAAGCGGCTCTTTTTTTGTGGGGATACAGAATTTAACCAAGGGCATACTCTTATCAAAAAGGTGGGAGTATGGCATGAAAGAAATATTGGTTGTATTTGGCACAAGACCCGAGGCAATCAAGATGTGCCCGTTGATTTTGGAACTGTATCGGCGGAAAGCGTTTCGTGTGACGGTGGCGGTGACAGGACAGCACAGAGAGATGCTGGCAGGGGTGCTTGCTTCTTTTGGCATTCGTCCGCAGTACAATCTTGCCATTATGCGCAAAGGACAGACGCTTGCCGAGGTGACAACGGCGGTTTTAGAGGGAATTTTTGACATATTGGGTCAGCGCCGATTTGATTGTGTGTTGGTGCATGGCGACACGTCAACGGCGTTTGCGGCGTCTCTCGCCGCGTTTTATGCGAAGGTTCCCGTGGCACATATTGAAGCAGGGCTTCGCACCTATGATAAGCACGCGCCCTTTCCCGAAGAATTTAATCGCTGTGCGATCTCTCTTGTTGCCGATTATCATTTTGCGCCGACTGTATGGGCAAGGGAAAACCTCATAAAAGAAGGTGTTTTGGAGGAATGTGTATTTGTGACGGGGAACACAGGCATTGATGCGTTGCGTTATGGGGTGCAATCTTCAAGTGAGGAACTGTTTGAATCGAAGCGCCTTTTGCTTTTGACCGCGCACCGACGGGAAAATTTGGGAGAGGGAATGCGCTCCGCCTTTTGCGGCATCAAGCGGGCGCTTGTTGCGCATCCCGATGTATGTTAGATCTATCCGATGCACAAAAATCCCAAAGTGAGGGAAGTGGCAAAAGAGGTGTTTGACCGATGTGATCAGGCAATTTTGACCGATCCGATGGAATATCCTGACTTTTGCAGGCTTCTTTCGGCGTGTTATCTTGTTCTCACCGATTCGGGTGGCATTCAGGAGGAAGCGCCTTATTTCGGCAAGCCTGTGCTTGTTTTGCGCGACAAGACCGAACGTCCCGAGGGGGTGGCGGCAGGCGTGCTTCGCCTTGTGGGGTGTGAAGAAGAGCAGGTGTTTAACGTACTTTGTGAGTTCCTTGACCGTGAGGAAAGCTACCGTGCCATGAGTCATGCTGAAAGCCCGTTCGGTGACGGGCACGCGAGTGAGAGGATCGCGGATGTTTTAGAGAGGGTGTTATAACTATAAAAACGGCAGTCGGTTCGGTTTCACAACCGTTCGATCAGCCGTTTTCTTTTATTTTCTGTTCAATTAAAAACACAAGCTCATTTGGAGGGATATCCATGGCTTCGGCAAGCTTAAAGAGGGTGTCGAGCGTGGGTTTTCTCACGCCGCGCTCAATGGCACTCAAATGCGTTCTGCCAAGGTCGGCAAGCCCGCTGACCACCTCCTGCGACAAACCGCGCTTTTCACGCACTTCGCGAATGACAGTTCCGACGATAACGGCATCTAACATAAGCATCCCTCCCTTATATCCATTATAGCTGCTTTTTCCGCAAACAATGAACACAAATGTTGACAATTGGACACAAATGTGTTATAATATTTGAAAAATAGGAGGAATGTAAAATGGAAAAAGAATTGATTGCGCAAGAAGCAATGCCTCAAGAAGTGAAAAAGGTTTCAAAAAGTGAAATGATTCGCTTTGTACATGATGTGAAAGAACTTGAGGTGAAAGCGCTGACGCTTGAAGATACGGCGAAGGAATGCCGTAAGGAAGTTCAAAGAATCAATGAGGATCATAAGAAAAAGAAAAACAAAGTAGAACAGGAATTGAATTCAAGAAAGAATGATTTGAATAGTTTGAGCCAAGAACGTAAACAGAAGATGGCTTCCTTGAAATTTTGGAGGGATTTGTTGATAGGTGGGATAATAGCTATTATTCCCGGCTTGATTTTGGCCGCGATTGTTTTTTCTATTTTAGTGGAATGGATGCCAATGGGGTTAGATAATTTTTATTATAGTAATTACGATGGTAATTATTTGTTATATACCAATCCAAAGGGTGCTTTTTATCATGATGTACGCTCGATAGTATACCCATTGGTTGTGGGGATTGTTTGCGTTATTACAATTGGAATTGTTTTTTTCTGTAAAGAAACAAAAAAGAAAAAACTCGAGAAGATGTTAAGCGACAAGGAAAAACAAACACGTAATCGCTTTTTAAAAATCAAGGACGAATGGGAATGTGTTTTGAGAGAAGAGGTGGAAGCAAACACTCAAATTGCGAGACTTGAAGATTATATCAAGAAACTTGAATGTGCTTCGGTAGAGATTCGCAATCATCTTGCGTGGTTGTATTCAATTAACATCATTCCACCCAGATACCAACGTTTTGACTGTGTATCGATCATTGACGATTTGTTTCTCAACGACCAAGCGGATAGTATGAGGGATGCTACGTTACTTTGCGACGAAAGAATCCATTGGGGCAACGTGGAGGATTCTTTGCGCGAACTTGTTCAAACAGTATATTGTGTTCGCGTGGCGATGGAAAGTATCGCACGCGATGTTTCGATGATGAGCCAAGACGTGTTCCGCATTGCCGAAACGCAAAGCGAGATGCTCTCCGAAGCCAAGAGCACGCGCTATGCAGCAGAAGCAACGCAACAGGCAGCCGAGCGTACGGCTTTTTACGAACAGATACGTTATGCGGAGAGAAGATAAAGATATAAGAAAAAGGAGTCCGATGCGGACTCCTTTCAGATTGAAGACAAAGTCGCTTTCGCTGTGAAGGTGGCTTTGTTTTTTTGACGGTGGAAACATTTTATCCTGCTTAGGTGTGTTTAACGAGAAACGAATGACACCTCATCCGTCATCCTTCGGATGCCACCTTCCCCAGAGGGGAAGGGTAGCGCTACGCGCGACTACGATAGTATTGTTTCTTTTCGCGAAGCCAATGAAACCTTCCCCTTTGGGGAAGGTGGCTTTGCCGCAGGCAAAGACGGATGAGGTATCAAAAACATTTTATAGTACAAAAAGGAATCTCGCAAAATACGAAATTCCTTTTGGCTATATCACAGCATTTGTCCCGCTCTGAATTGCAGGCGGTAGAGGTCAGAATAGATGCCGTCCTTTGCCACAAGGTCATCGTGTGTGCCTTGCTCAGCGATTCTGCCGTCGGCAACCACGGCGATCTCATCGGCATTCTTGATGGTGGAAAGGCGGTGCGCCACCACAAGGGTGGTTCTGCCTTTGCAAAGCTCGTCGAGCGCTTCCTGAATGAGAATTTCGGTGGTGTTGTCAAGCGCGCTTGTGGCTTCGTCGAGAATCAAGATCGGAGGGTTCTTTAAGAAGACACGGGCGATCGAAAGGCGCTGCTTTTGTCCGCCCGAGAGACGCACACCGCGCTCACCGATCACGGTATCATAGCCCTTTTCAAGTGTCATGATATAATCGTGAATATTGGCGCGCTTGGCGGCTTCCATGACTTCCTCCTCGGTGGCATCAAGTCTTCCGTAGAGGATATTGTCGCGAATCGAAGCGTTAAAGAGGTAAATATCCTGCTGCACAATGCCGATGTTGCGGCGGAGCGATTCGGCGGTGAGGGTATGGATTTCCTTGCCGTCGATGAAAATCTCGCCCGAAGTGACGTTGTAAAAATGCGGAATCAGATGACAGATGGTGGTCTTGCCGCCGCCTGAGGGGCCGACGAGGGCGTATTTTTTGCCTTTTTCAATCGTCATGCTGATGCCGTTGAGCACGTCTTTTTCGTCGTCGTAAGCGTACACCACGTTTTTGAATTCAATTTTGCCGTCAAGCTCACCGGCATCCACAGCATCGGGTGCATCGGCTTCGGGCTCGGCATCCATGATCTCAATGAATCGGCTAAAGCCTGTGACACCGCTTTGATACTGCTCCATGAAGTTGATTAAGGTCATCACGGGGGAGATGAAGAGGTTGACAGCTAAGAAAAAGGCGGAATAATCGGCAAAGTTGATCACGCCGTTGAACATGAAAAGACCGCCCGCGATCAAAACGACCACGTTGAAAACATCAGTAACAAAGGAGGTTGCCGAATGGAATTGCCCCATGGCTTTGTAAGCATCCTTGCGAGAGTTAACGAATGCGGTGTTGCCTTCTTCGAACTTTTCTTTTTCCTTTTCGGCGTTGGTAAAGGCCTTTGTTACGCGGATGCCTTGAATCGAGCTTTCGAGGGATGCGTTGATCTCGGCGACTGATTGGCGACTGCGCATAAAAGCATCCCGCATTTTTTTGCGAAGCGTCATGGCAATTAAGATCAGAAAGGGCACATAGGCAAAAATAATTAAGGTCAGGCGCCATTCAATCGTGCAGAGATAGACAAACGAGCAGACGATCGAAACCGAGGAAATGAGCAAGTTTTCGGGGCCGTGGTGGGCAAGCTCTGAAATATCCATGAGGTCATTCGTCATGCGCGACATGATCTTGCCGGTTTCGTGGTTATCGTAAAAGCTAAACGGAAGCTTCTCAAGATGGTTGAACATATCCGAGCGCATCTGTGCCTGCATTCTTACACCCATGACGTGACCGTAATACTGCACAAAGAAGTTTAAGAGCATACGGATCACGTAGATGAGAAGCAGTCCGAGACCTGCCAGCACGATCAGGCGATACCTGCGGTCGGGGATCAGATCGTTGAGCATCACGCGGGTGATGATGGGGTAGAGGATGGCGATCATTGCCATGAAGAAGGACGCCAGCATATCGAGGGTGAAGATCAGCTTATGCGGTTTGTAATAGTGCAGAAAGCGTTTGAGCATAGAGACACCTCACTGTTTGATATTCTTTTATTTTGAAAATCGTGCGAAGAAGCCTTTCTTTTCATAAGGCTCACGGGTGATGCTGCCTACGGTATAGCCCATGGCGGTGATGGTGGCGCGCAGAGCGTCGTCGTCAAGAGGGGTTTCGGCAAGAATAACAGTTTCTTTTTTCTTATGCGAAGAGGTAACCTTTTCCACGGCAAAGCGGTCGCGGATGGCATCGTTGACGTGTGCTTCGCACATGGGGCACATCATGCCCTCGACTTGTATTGTGATTTGTGTCATAAAAACACCTTCCTTGTTTTATATTATCACTTTAAAGAATAACACAATTTTTTCACTTTGTCAACCGTGGAGAACGTGAGTTGAGAGAAGAAAAGTAAGGTGTCTTGTAGGCTTTTCGAATCAAAGATTCTTATTCGCATAATGCCCTCCTCATCCGTCACCAAAGGTGACGGATGAGGAGGGCATTGATATCAAAAGCGTATTTGATTTGCAAATGATAACGGCAACTTGAAAGTAAATGTTTGTTGCATAAATTCAATATTAAGACTACGAGAGAAAGAAGCTTGCGAGAAGAAAGGTTATCACAAACGAAAGGACTGCGATGGCAGCGCGATAGAGAATTTGCTTGGCAAGCGGCAATTTTCCCTTGAAGAGCGCCTGTGTTTGCATGATGACTGAAAAGCCCGACCAGCCGAGGGCAAATGATGCAAGTGAGAGCGAAAGGGAGAGACCGCATTTCGGCACAAGGCTTGCAGCGTAGCGCACAGCCGAGGTGGGCTCTAAAAGTAGTGTGACCCATTCGGGAACACCTGTAAGCATAAGGGCTTTTGTGAGAACGGCAAAAAAGACCACAAAAGCAGAAAGCGAGAGCATGGCAAGTCCTGATTGGAGTGTGGCATCGGTTGCAAGGGTGAGGTGAGATTGCGGCTCGGAAAGCGGAGATGGCGGCTTTTCGCGGGGGCTTTTTTGGCGCGAAAAGAAGCTGACGAGAAGTGTGGCAGCGGTTTGCGAGGCAAAGAGGATGGCGGCGGCGTGGGTGTTTTCAAAAAGTGAAGCTGCCGTGCCGAACAAAAAAGCGGCGCTTGCATTGTTGGCAAGCGATGCCGAGCGGTGCGCCGAAGATTCGTCGCAAAGCGCTGCTTCATAAAGAGATGCTGCGGCATATGCCCCCATCGGAAAACCGCAGAAAAGCCCAAGACAGTAAGCGGGAAGCAGCGGGGCAGAGAGGTGCAAAAGATTAGCAATTCTGTTCGACAGCCTGCCCCGACAGGGAAGCAGTGAAGCGGTCAGCACAAATCTTGACAACACGGCAAACGGAAACAGCGCAGGAATCAGCGACCGTGCCACAAAGGCAAGAGACTCTCTTGCGGTTTGTTCGATTTCCGCATGGCGCATGAGCAGAATAAAGAAAAACAAAAGAACCAAAACAGAGAGGATGGCGCGGAAAAGGGTGTTTTTGGTTTGAATGATTTCTCCCCCTTTCGAATAGGTATGAATAATACAATATAAGAAACGGGCGGGAAAACTATGAATTTTAAGTTTATGAAATTGCCAAAAGATAACGAGCGCATCAGGGATGCCTTTTCGCTTTCGGTGCTTGGCGAGCATGAAGTGTCACTTGTGCCTTGCAAAAAGGTTCTGACATACGAAGACTCTCTTGTTCGCGTGGAAACGGTGGGCTGTGTGGTGGCGGTATCGGGACATTCACTTTCACTCAAAGCCTACCATGAAGATGCCATGCGCATCACGGGGCGGATCGATTCGGTTGCCATTGAAAGAGGCGTTTGATGCTGTTTTTTTTCTTTTCACTTCTGGTGGGGCGCTTTGCATATCTGACTGATTCGCCGGTGCTTGTTGCCAATCTGATGCGTGAAGGCAAGCTTTCGGTGTTTGGATTTGGGGTGCATGAGGGACAGGCGGTTTTTTCTTCGTTTTTGTGGCAGGGCAGAGCGGTAAAAAAGCTGCTTTCAGCCTATGGTGTTACCATAAAAGTGCGCTCTCTGCATGGACTTCCTGCTTTTTTTTACCGATACCGCACGCGCGTGGGGGCGCTTCTTGGCGCGGTGTTTGCCGTAACGCTCACAGTTCTGTCAAGCCGTTTTATTTGGCAGATCGATGTGGTGGGAAACAGCCGCCTGAGTGACGAAGCGGTGCTTTCGGCGCTGGAAGCGGAAGGCGTGTTTGAGGGGGCGTACGTGGGAAACATCGACCCTCTTTCGGTTGCCAACCGCTGTGCGATGGCGAGTGAGGATATTGCCTGGATGAGTGTGAACCTTGTGGGTAACTGTGTGGAAGTTGTGGTGCTTGAGCATAATGACAAGGATATTTTGCCGAAAGACCCAATACCTTCGAACATTGTGGCAAGGAAAAGCGGGATTGTACGGCGCATTGAGGTGGAATCGGGCGTTGCTGCGGTGAAAGAGGGCTCTGTGGTGCAGGAAGGGCAGCTTTTGATCTCGGGCGTAAATCAGCTGCGTGATGAAAGCTATATCTATCAGCCGGCGAAGGGTCGTGTATTTGTGGAAACGATGGGCGAGATCACGGTGGAAAAAACGCTTCTTTCTGAGAAAAAGGTCTATTCGGGTGAGGTTTTTGGCACAACTTCCTATATTTTTTTTACAAAATCCAAAAAATTTACAGAAGACTATGGTAATTTACCCCCGACTTGTGATAGAATAGAGACAAAGGAGAGGGTCATGCTGTTTGGTAAGATTCCGCTCCCGATCTGGATCGTGCGTGAAGAATACCGTGCTTTCGATTTTGAAGAGATAACGCTCTCGGAAATCGAAGCCAAAGCGGCGGCACTTTCGGAAGCGTGGCTACAGCTTTCGAAAGGGGAGCTTATTTGGGCACAGGAGAGTTATTCTTTTGAGGGCGGCGTTGCCAAGGTAACGCTCCGCTACCGCATGATTGAGGATGTGGCAGAGAATCTGCCGCTGTTTGAGGTGAAATGAAAGGTTGGATCATGTATGGTCGAAAAAACATTCTTAGCAGATAACGCCGATCAGGCAATGATGATATTTGGTGCGTATGATGCCAATATTTCGCTGATTGAGGATCGTTTCGGCGTTCGTATTTTTAACCGAGAGGGTGTTGTGGTGATCTCGGGCGAGGAGGGCGGCGTTTCACGCGCGCAGGCAACGCTTGCGTATTTAAAAAAACTTGCCGCACTCGGCGAGGATGTCACACTGCAGAAAACCGAATACGTGATGAACATGGTTGCGGATGGGGAGCAGGGTGAGCTTGACAGCTTTGAAAAGGGCTGTATCTGCATCACCTCCAAGGGCAAGCCGATCAAAGCCAAAACGGTGGGGCAGAAAAAGTACGTTGACAAAATCACCTCAAACACCGTGGTGTTTGGCGTGGGTCCTGCCGGTACGGGTAAGACTTTTCTCGCCGTTGCTATGGCAGTTGCCGCTCTGCGCCGACGTGAGGTGGCAAGAATCATTCTCACGCGCCCTGCGGTAGAAGCAGGTGAGCGTCTTGGTTATCTGCCGGGAGATTTACAGAGCAAGATCGACCCTTATCTTCGCCCTTTGTACGATGCGCTGTTTGAAATGATGGGGCCTGAGGGGTATGCCAGGAGTGTGGAAAAGGGCATTATTGAAATTGCACCGCTTGCCTATATGCGCGGCAGAACCCTTGATGACAGCTTTATCATCCTTGACGAAGCGCAGAATACCACGCCCGAGCAGATGAAAATGTTCCTGACCCGTCTTGGCGTAAGCTCCAAGGCGGTGGTGACGGGTGACATCACCCAGACTGATTTGCCGTTTGGTATGGAAAGCGGTCTTGTGCAAGCTTTGAAGATTCTTGAAGGGGTGGAGGAAATTGCCATCCACCGCTTCACCGAAAAAGACGTGGTGCGCCACAGACTTGTGCAAAGAATCATCATGGCGTATGAAAAGCACGATAAAGACAGAAGCGAAAGGGAAAAACGCTATGCCAAAAAGACCTTTCGCCGCAAAAACGAGGGAGGCAAACCCCAATGAGACACAGAATTGACATTACCAACGATCAGGATAAGCTGCCCTTTCCCATGGGGTATCGCACGCTGATCCGCCGTGCCGTTAAGGCAACCCTTGTCAGCGAAGAATTTGACCGCCCTGCCGAGGTCTCGGTCACGATCGTGGATAACGAAGCCATTCACGCAATCAATCTGGAGCACCGCGGCATTGACCGCCCGACCGATGTGCTTTCGTTTCCGATGTTTGACGAGGATTTTGACGACGGTGAGGACTGTGTGCTTGGTGACATTGTGATCTCACTCGAAAAGGCAAAGGAGCAAGCGGAAAGCTACGGTCACTCGATTGAGCGTGAGGTTGCCTTTTTGACCGTGCATTCGGTGCTTCATCTTTTGGGCTACGACCATGAAGAGGGAAAAGCCGAAGAGAGCGAGATGTTTGAAAAGCAGGAAGCTGTTCTTGTCAAGATGGGTTTAACAAGAGAATAAAAAATATAAGAAAGGTCGCTGAAAAAGCGAGATTACGAGCATGAAAAAAACAGGATTCATTGCCATTGTGGGCAGAGCCAATGTAGGTAAGTCCACACTGCTCAACGCTATGTTGGGCGAAAAGGTTTCGATCGTTTCGAAGAAACCGCAGACAACAAGAAACCGCATTATGGGTATTTTAACACAAGGGGACAATCAGTTTGTCTTTGTGGACACCCCCGGTATGCACAAGCCGAAGACTACGCTTGGCACGTATATGGTCAAAGCCATCAACGGTGCCGTTGCCAACGTGGATGCCGCCATTCTGGTGGCAGACGCATCCTATTTACCCGGCGATATTGAAAAGAAGCTGATTGAAAAGCTCCGCGCACTTGAGCTTCCGATCATTCTGGTACTGAACAAAACTGACCTTGCCACCCCTGCGCAGATTGCCGAAACCATCACGGCGTATGCCGCCCTTGGCGAATACGCATCGGTCATTCCGCTTTGTGCCATGAAGAACGACGGCGTTGCCATTGTGCTTGACGAGGCAGAGAAGCTGCTCCCCGAGGGAGACTTTATTTTTGACGAGGATGCACTCACTGACCAGCCTGAGCGTCAGATTGCATCCGAAGTGATTCGCGAGAAGATTCTTCGTACCACTGATGACGAAATTCCGCACGGCTGTGCCGTTGTGATCGAGGAATTCAAGGAATCGAGAGACATGGTGAAGATCCGCGCCGAGATCTATTGCGAAAGAGAATCGCATAAGCGCATTCTGATCGGTAAAGGCGGCGCTACGCTCAAAACGATCGGCAGTTATGCACGTGAGGACCTTGAAAAGTTCTTTGGGGTGAAGATTTATCTTGACCTTTGGGTCAGAGTGAAGGAAAACTGGCGAGACAAGCCTTCGGCTGTGTACGATTTTGGTTACAAGCCGCAGGATCACGAATAAAAAAAACATCACAAGCGGGAGGCGGGGCCATGGCAAAAAAAGAAATCACCACCAAGGGCATTGTCATCCGCGAGGTGATGATGGGGGAGTCAGACAAGCTTTTGACGGTTTTAACCCCTGAGCTTGGGCGCATTACGGTGCGTTGCCGTGGGGTACGTACCTTGAAAAGCCACCGCTTTGCGGCGGCACAGCTGTATATCTATTCGGATATGATCCTTTCCGAAAAGGACGGGCTGTATTCGCTTTCCGAGGCTGAGCCGATTGAAAGCTTTTTTGACATCCGCTTGCGTCTTGAGGCGATTGCTTGCTGTGAGTATTTTGCCGATCTTGTGAATACCGTCACCGTGGAGGGCGAGGGGGATGCCGAAATCATGCGGCTGTTTCTCAACTCACTCTATGCTCTTGCTTATCGACATGAGCTTTCGGTGCGCCTTGTGAAGGCGGTATTTGAAGCAAGGCTTGCGGTGCTGCTCGGTTTTATGCCCGATTTGACCGCTTGCGCGTCTTGCGGTGCAAACGAGGCTGCCTTTGTGGATGTGACGGGTGGCGAGGTGCTTTGTCGCGACTGCGCGCTCTCGTCCGGCGGCAGCTTTGACGGCGGTGAGCGGTTGCTCCTTCCTGTGAACAGCGGTGTTGTTTCGCTTTTTTCCTATGTTGCTACCTGTGAAGCCAAGCGCATTTTTGCTTTCACCGCCGAGGATGAGGTGCTTGAGCTTTTCTTTCGCCTCACCGAGCGCTACTTACTCTATTACATTGACAAAAAGCCGGATACACTCACTTTTCTTCTTTCTGTTTTGTAAATGAATTATGATTGATTTTAACAAAGCCTTAAATACACTTGAATTTTATAAAATAACCGATATGCTGGCAAGTCTTGCGCCCACCAAGGGGGCAAAGGCAATGGCAGCTGCACTTGTGCCGTCGGCTGATATGGTGGAGGTGCAAAAACGCCTGCGCGAAACGACAGATGCCAAGAATATGTCAGCTTCCAACGGCTCGCCGTCGTTTGGCGGTGTGGTGGATGTGACACCCTCTGCCGAGCGCGCCGTGAAGGGCGCGATGCTGACCACAAGGGAGCTTCTTGATGTTGCCGATCTTTTGCACGTGACCTCGCGTCTTGTTGCCTATGCGGGTGAAAAGAGCGAAACGGCAGGCTCTCTCGGCGTGATCTTTTCGCGTCTTGTGCCGAACAGCCGTGTGGAGGGTGCGATCAAGCGCGCCATTGTTTCGGAGGATATGATTGCCGACGATGCCTCCCCGAAGCTGTACGAGATTCGCCGTTCGATTAAGGTTGCCAACAACAAGGTACGCGAGATTTTGCAGAAGTACATCACGGGAGATGCCTATTCCAAAATTTTGCAGGACAATATCGTGACCATGCGTAACGGACGTTACGTGATTCCCGTGAAGGCGGAGCACAAGGGCGAAATCAAAGGCTTGGTGCATGATACATCTTCTTCGGGCGCAACCATCTTTATTGAACCGATTGCGGTTGTGGAGCAGAATAATGCCCTCAAGGAGCTTGAAATTGCCGAAGCCAAAGAGATTGAGCGCATCCTGTATGAGCTTTCGGATGAGGTTGCCGAAATTTCCGAGATTTTGACCTTTAACTATCTGAACATCACCGACCTTGCCTTTGCATTTGCCAAGGCGGAGCTTTCCTGGGCGCTCAAGGGCATTTGCCCGAACGTGACTGAGGGTGGCGAGACAAATCTGATCGGTGCAAGACATCCGCTGCTGAACAAGAACAAGGTTGTGCCGATCGATATCCGCATTGGCGGCGAGTTTGATTCGCTCATCATCACAGGCCCGAATACGGGCGGTAAGACCGTAACCTTAAAAACGCTCGGACTTCTCACACTGATGGCGCAGGCGGGACTTCACATTCCTTGCCGTGACGGCTCGTCGGTGCGCGTGTTTGAATCGGTGCACGCAGACATTGGTGACGAGCAGTCGATCGAGCAGTCGCTTTCCACCTTCTCGGCACACATGACGAATATTGTGCGAATCCTTGATTCTGCCGATGATAAAAGCCTTGTGCTGTTTGACGAGCTTGGCGCGGGTACAGACCCCGTAGAGGGTGCGGCGCTTGCGGTGGCGATCATTGAAAAGATCCGCTCCTACGGCGCTCTTTCGGCGGCAACCACGCACTATGCCGAAATGAAGGTATATGCCCTTGAAACCGAGGGTGTTTGCAACGCGGCGTGCGAATTTGATATCAATACCTTGGCGCCCACCTACCGTCTGATCATCGGAGCGCCGGGCAAATCGAACGCATTTGCTATCTCACAGCGTCTTGGTCTTTCCGAGCTTGTGATCAAGCGCGCGAAGGCCTTGATTGACGGCGACAACAAGCGTTTTGACAATGTGCTTGCCAAGCTGGAAGAATCCCGTCAGGCAGTAGAGCGCGACCGCAAGGAGATTGAAGAGATCAAGCGCGAGTATGCGTCGAAGCTGGCAAACGCCGAAAGGGAAGCGGCTGAAAAGATTGCAAAAGCAGAAAACGCACTCAAGGTGGCACAGGACAAAGCCACAAGTCTTTTGGAATCGGCTCGTGCCACAAGCGACTATGTGCTTGCCGAGCTTGACAAGGCAAAGCGTGCAAGAGATACGGCGGGGTATGCCGAAGAGTTAGAATCGGCGCGCGCCAACATCCGCCGCAGCATGAAAGAAACCGACGACCTTGTGAATCCTGTACAGGATAAAAAAGATAAAAACTACGTGTTGCCCCGTCCGCTTCGCAAGGGTGATGAGGTCATCATCATGACGGTGGACAGACGCGGCACGCTTCTTTCCGACGCCGACGCGAAGGGTAATGTGAGCGTGAAGACGGGTCTGATCACCACCAAGACCAACATCAAGAATCTGAAGCTTTGCGAGGACTCCGAGACGGTGGCAAAGAAAAATGCCGCCAAAAACGAGCGCCGTATGCAGTCAGTCGTGCAGAATTTCAAGACCGAAATTGACCTGCGCGGTATGAACGGCGAAGAGGGCTGGACGGCGGTTGACCGTTATCTTGACAATGCCATTTTGGCAGGGATGCACACGGTGCACTTGATTCACGGCAAAGGTACAGGTGCACTCAAGCGCCATCTGTGGGAAGCACTTCGCATTGATGGGCGCGTTGCCTCCTACCGCATCGGTCAGTGGGGCGAAGGCGACGGCGGCGTTACGGTTGTGGAATTGAAGTGAATATTCACAAAAATCGGCAGATGTGTTGCACTTCTGCCGATTTTGCGTTATAATGGAATGGGTGATCGAGATGGACGAGAAAAAAGAACTGCCGAAGAGAAAACCGACGCGGTTAAAAAATTTTGATTACAGCTCGGTGGGCGCATATTTCGTAACGATATGTGTAAGAGACAGAAAACGAATCTTATCTGAAATTGTAAAAACAGAATTCACGGCTACCAACGAAACAACCGATTCTGCGGTAGGGGAGGGGCTTGCTCCTCCCGAATTTACGGTTAAATTGAAACCTTGCGGTAGAGTTGTTAAAGAACAACTACAATTGATAGAAAAGCGGTTTGAAAACGTAACGATCGAAGATTTTGTTATCATGCCCGATCACATTCACGTTATTATATATTTGCATGAAAAGGCGGGAGGAGCAAGCCCCTCCCCTACCTTAGATGATGTTGTTTGCGCGCTCAAATCGTTAATATCGCGTAATTGCAAGAAACAATACGGAATAGAAAAAATATTTCAGCGCTCGTCTGCCGAACATATCATTCGTGACCAAAAGGATTACGAAACACGAAGAAAATACATTTACGAAAACCCGATGAAATGGTATTATAGGCATTTGAATATAAAAGAATAAGGTGGTGGAACAATGAAAAAATACAAATCCAATCACATGTTCACGGTGATGTTTCAGATATGCAATGAGTTTCTGGCAGTTATTCCGGGAATCATCATCGCGTGGGTATGGTTTCGCCCTGATGAAGCAAAGCAGGCTGTTTACATAATGTTCCCTTCATGTATTTTGCTGATATTGTTTTTTGTGATCTTGGGTAACGTCATTCATTTTTTGATCTCTTTGTTCACCAAATACAAGGTTTATCTGGATAAAGATGCCATAACCGTAACAGGAACAGGGAGCATGAAGCTTGATGACATCCGTTTTATCATCTTTGATCAAGGGCAATTGCCGACATTCGGTTCAAGGGATTGCTCTATTCAATTGTTTAATGCCGATGACAGCGAGAGTTTAGAGATCCAAAATCCTTCGTTTCTTATGATTCGGTCTCTTTGCAAACGATGTAAAAAAGCCAAGTTTAAGTTTAAGAACTATAAGTTTTATATCATTATCTGCGGCTGTTCTACCGTTTTTTCGATTGTATTGTGTTCGCTTGCTTGAAAATTAAAAACAAAACACCCCCCAAAATGCACAAGTCCGTTAAAAACGGACAATTGAAAAAAAGACCCTCCTATGGTAGAATTAAGATATCTACCATAGGAGGAATTTTTATGCCAAGAGAGTACCGACACATCGAACAGTATGCAAAAGAGATAGAAGAACTTCAAG
>JAFXJX010000069.1 GCA_017532025.1 Clostridia bacterium
ACTTTAATTTGCTTTTTGCTACTTCCAATGCATATCGGTTACCTCCTAAAAGAAAGACTTATAAAAATACGCCTGTCGTTTTTAGTACGGCAGGCGATTTCTATTTAGGGTGGTTTGCTACGCTGTATTCGGTAGCACAGGCTGCTTTTTGCACCGTTTGCTCGATAGCGTTGCTCTGTGGTTACAAGACCTGCTTTTCGAAGGTCGTGTAAGGCTCTGCGGACGGTTGACTCGGAGAGGTTCAGCTCTGTCGCTATCGTAGGTATAGCAGGCCAACATTCTCCTTTTCTGTTCGCTCTGTCCGAGAGGTAGAGATATACGCTTCTTGCTCGATGCGGAAGCTCGCTTCGATAGAGAAAATCAAGTCGACTCATACGGTTCTGCCTCGTTCCTTGCGGTTGCTTTTCGCCTGTTTGCAGGGGGATCATTGCTTGAGGTGGTGTTGCCTGATTTCTTGTTGCTTCCTTGCGGTTCATTGGTTTGACTATGGGCTTGATCTGTACTACCGCCAGCCAAATCCTTCGCCTTTGCTTTTACCTTTTGCTGTGCTTTTGCGGCAAGATGAGGATATTTTGCTTTGACCGCATCTTCGAGCTGTTTTCGAGAGGCGTATTGCACAATTCGGTTTGCGTATTCCTCAACTGCATAGGGGTTATTCTCGTCGAACGTGATGCCCCAATTGAAGAAGAGCTTTAGGCGTACCTTCATTGGATGCGCACCTGTTTTCATGACCACGAATTGACCTTTCGGCATGGACTTCAGCTCGTCGGGTGTCATCAGCGGTCGCTCCATCATCTGAAGGGATTGCGATGGATCGTTTTTACCACGGCTAACACTACCCGACATCACCGTTCTTGAGCCGAGTGCCTTGGATAAGACATCGGCAGAGGTGCTGTTCGGTGCGAAGCCGCCAAAAATGGTGAGCTGTGTGTTGTCTACAATGATCTCTGCACCTTCTTTTCCGTAGTTCTTGTCGAGCTGTGAGAAGGACTGAATAATAGGCACAATCTGAAGCCGTCTTGAACGGGATGCCGAGAACATCATTTCCGCATCCTGAATCTTCGGGAGAGTGCCGTATTCGTCGCAGAAGAACACGCAACGGTTCTTGAGCTTGCCACCGTTCTCATCTGCTACGGCAAGGATTTCTCGGTACATCTGTTGAAGGATGAGGGAGATCATGAAGAAGGTATTGGGGTTTTCTTCGGGCATGATAATAAACACCGCAGACTTCTCGGAGCAGAACACTTCGGCATCGATTTCGGTATCGAAGCACAGGAGCTGTTCAAGCTCGGAATCGAGGAAGGCGTTGAGTCGGGAGAGTGCCGTAGACATAACGCTCGCCATGGATTGCTCGCCTGTGTTAAGTGCCGAACCTGCAAACCACTTTGCCTTGTGGTCATCCGGGAGCATTTCCATCAAGCTGTGGAACTGATTTTTGCCCTTCGTTCCCGAAGGTGCGAGAAGCTCCTGAATGATTTTAAACACCGATACGATGTGCCTTGTTTCGGGTTCGCAGAACTCTGCGACGAGTAGGATGGTTGCCGTTAGAATGCCCTCGGCAGCATCGTAGAAGTATGCGTTTTGACCGAAGGACGCGGCATCCATTCCCGAAAGGATAATTGTTTTTGATATGATCTTTGCGTACTTTTCTGCTTTTGCCTTGTATGCAAGCTCGTTGGGATGCTTTTTATACAAGTCCAT
>JAFXJX010000070.1 GCA_017532025.1 Clostridia bacterium
ATCAATGCCGCCGTTTTCCTTCATGAATTCGGTTGCGATCCAGTCGATGATTCTCTGGTCGAAGTCGTCACCGCCGAGACGGTTGTTACCTGCGGTAGCAAGAACCTGGAACACGCCGTCGCAGATTTCAAGAAGCGAAACGTCAAACGTACCGCCGCCAAGGTCGAATACCATGATCTTCTGCTCGTCACCTTCTTTGTCCATACCGTAAGCAAGGGCTGCTGCGGTGGGCTCGTTGATGATACGAAGCACTTCAAGACCTGCGATCTTACCGGCATCCTTGGTTGCCTGACGCTGTGCGTCAGAGAAGTATGCAGGCACGGTGATCACTGCCTGCGAAACAGGCTGACCGAGATACGCTTCGGCATCAGCCTTCAGCTTCTGCAGAACCATTGCCGAAATTTCCTGGGGAGTGTACTTTTTGCCGTCGATGGTTACTTTGTAGTTAGAGCCCATTTCTCTCTTGATCGACATAACGGTCTTGTCAGGGTTGGTGATGCTCTGACGCTTTGCCACCTGACCGACGAGTCTTTCGCCTGTCTTCGAGAAGCCAACGACAGAGGGGGTGGTTCTTGCGCCTTCGGGATTGGGGATCACGATGGGTTCGCCGCCTTCAAAAACAGCGACGCACGAGTTGGTTGTACCAAGATCTATTCCGATTACTTTTCCTTTTGCCATGATAAAAATCCTCCTAAATATTAACGGTTTATCTGTAAAAATGTTGTTTTTGTTTTGTATGTGATAGGATCAGTTTGCCACTTTAACCATAGCGTAACGGATCACTTTGTCACCCTTTTTATAGCCTTTTTGGAAAACATCCACGATTTCGCCTTCGCCGTAAGCTTCATCTTCCACGTGCATCACCGCATTGTGGTAGTTCGGGTCAAACGATGCGGTTTCGATCACTTCCACACCGAGCTTTTGCAAAGTGTCGGCAAATTGGTTCATCGTCATGCGAACGCCTTCTACCACCTTGTCGCCTTCGGAAAACTGCAACGCACGCTCAAGGTTATCGATTACTGGCAGAATTGCACTGATACAGTCAGCATACGCGTCGGCATAAATGCCTTCTTTTTCTTTGGCAGAGCGCTTGCGGAAATTGTCGTATTCGGCAACCAATCTCAAATAGCGGTCCTGCGACTCTGAAAGCGCATCTTCTGCTTTTTTCAGCTCTTCTGTCAAACGCTTGTTTTCTTTTTTGTACTTTCCGTCTTTTTCGCACTTGGCAGTCTCTTTGATTTCGGTTTCTTCGGGCTCGGTGTTTTCCGTTACCGTTTCACTGCCCTCGGATGCGGTTTCGGTTTCAATTTTTTCTTTGTTGTCGGTCATGGTCTTTTTCGCCTTTCGGTTTGCAATTTATCTCAAAACTGTTTAGCTGTCTTCGTTATTTGTATTCTCGCCTGTTTCATCGTCCTTGGGTGCGGAAAGCCCTGCCACAAGTCCCTGCAGGCGGGTAGCTCCGGGGAGCACATTGTTCGGACGCATCATTTGCGTGATCGTTTTGGTGAGCGAATCGATTGTGGAAATTACTTTTTCGTAATCCATACGGCAAGGCCCGATGATACCGATTGCACCGATATCCACACCGTCCACGCGTATGGTTTTGAAAATCAAGGTTGAACCGTTCATGGTGTCCACCGTGTTTTCCGAACCGATCAGAACATTCACACCGCTCTTGTCCGATTCTTCCACAAGGCTGACAATTTCTTCCTTCTGTTCAAATAAGCCGAGCAAGCTTTTGAGCTGTCCGACATCTGAAAATTCAGGATAGGAAAGAAGTCTGTCAACTCCTTCGATCTTCACGTCACTCTCGGTGTCTTCGGCAAGCGCTTCATAAATGCTCTTGACCACGGGAGAAGCAAGAAAACCGTATTCGCCAAGCTCCTTTTCCATGCTCATCATCTGCGAGAAGGTAAGCGTGTCAAGATCAAGGTTGGCAAGGTGCGTATTGAGTACCTTCTGCAGCTTCATCAGCGCCGCTTCATCGAGATAGACCTTGGTGGTAATGTTCTTGGTACGCACCGTATCTCTTGATAGCAGCATAATCAGAAGAAAGTTACAAGCATCGTTCTGCATCACTGAAAAACGCTTGACTACCTGACGGCGCTTGTTAGACTTCACCGAAATGGCAGGATAGTTTGTCAAAGCACTGGCGAGCTTTCCCGCATCGTCTATGATACGATCAAGCTGTTCGCTTCTTGCTTTGAGAAGCTCGTTGAGCATACCGATCTCTTCGGTGGTGGAATTGTAGCTTTCCATCAACGAGTCCACGTAATAACGGTAGCCTTGCTCAGAAGGAATTCTGCCCGCCGAGGTGTGTGGCTGCTGCAGATAGCCCATCTCGGTCAGCTCCGCCATCTCGTTGCGGATGGTTGCGGAAGACGCTTTGATCGCAGGCAGATCGGCAAGGAACTTCGACCCCACAGGCTCGCCGCTTTCCACATACTGCTTGATGACAGCTTCAAGAATCTTCTTTTTTCTTTCGCTCAGAACAGGTGTCATGCGGCTCTACTTCCTTTCTTTTTTCGGTGGCGCTTTTGGCTTGGTTTTAGCACTCAACTCATTTGTTTGCCAATCACTATCCCTATCATACGCTTTTATTATGAATATTCATTGTGTTTTTTATGAATTTTTTGTTAATTCACAATTGTTTTGTCAGCAAACAAAAAAGAGTGCCAACATATTTTGGCAAAACCCTACCCGTTTTGTGGTATTTATACAAGAAAAAACGAAACGAAAAAAAACGGTGCAACCCAAGGGCGTGCAAAATTAGCGAAAAATTGACATGGCACGCGGTAGGGGCGAACTATTTCGCCCGCGGGCATTCAAAGAACGCCCTACGGATAAACAAAATTTGATACGATGTAAACAAATATTAACGCCGACAGAAAATCCGCCGGCGTTTGTTTTATTCTGTTCGATAAATTGGAATTCGACAATTTATACTCGGATTACCACTTTTCTGCTTTTACGCCATCAATGGCGATTACATTTATTTTTCCATCTGTACCATATTGTAAAAGACTTGCTTCAAATTCTTCTGCTGTTAAGAACTCATTTTTTTC
>JAFXJX010000071.1 GCA_017532025.1 Clostridia bacterium
CAAAGCCCACCGCTTCGGCACTTCTAAGAAAAGTGGCAAGGACTACAACTTCGTCCAGCTGCACTACATCGGCAAGGAACGCGGCGTTGAGGGTGATGCGGCATTGACTGTCACCATTGACCCCGAGATTTACCCCTATGATAAAATCATTGTCGGCGGCGAATACAATATTGAGTATGGTCGCGGCGGTTATGTTGTCGGCTTCGAGCCTGCCCGCTAACTATGCCAGGGCTATCACATCTGGAGACACCGTATGCGTGTAGCGCCTACGGTTCAAAGTGCTATCGGTGTAAAGACCGCGCATTTTGCTACCTTTTCAGAGTACGCCCCCCACCAAGCAGCAGAGGTCGGGAAAGGGCAGTATTACCCTTTCCCGACTTTTGTAGAATTGTAGAATGTAGAAAATGAGGGGTGCTGCTATGCCACAGTCAAGAAAATGGCAGTTGACGATTAACAATCCTGCCGAACATGGTTTGACCCATGATGTAATCAGGGAATCACTTTCAAAGTTTGCCGGTATGGTTTACTGGTGTATGTGTGATGAAACAGGTAGTGAGGGCACATATCATACCCATGTTTACTTTGTTCTTCGCACGCCTACGCTCCACACAGTTGTTGAAAATCGTTTTTCTGGCGCTCATCGTGAAATAGTAAAAGGTAAGTCTGCGGAAAATCGTGCTTACATTTTGAAAGACGGTGAGAAATACAACAAGTCCGATGATGGTACATATAACTACGTTGATAGTTCGGGTAAACGTCATATCGGCACAAACCACACAGACACCTTTGAAGAATGGGGCGAAATGCCCCACGAAACGCAAGGTAAGTCAAAAGATGTGGATAGAATCTATGCGCTGATTAAAGATGGCGCATCTAACCTTGAAATCGTTGATGCCGTACCCAGCGGCATGATGAACATAGAAAAAATTGAACGTACACGTTCAATGCTCCGTGATGCTGCCTTCGCAAATAGTTGGCGCAATCTTCATGTAACGTATATTTTTGGTACAACGGGCGCGGGTAAAACCCGCTCGGTCATGGATAAATATGGTTACTCAAATTGCTATCGCGTAACGGATTACAAGCATCCCTTTGATACCTATGATGGACAGGATGTGCTTATCTTTGAGGAGTACCGCTCTCAATTCAAGATTGCGGATATCCTGAATTATCTCGACGGTTATCCGCTGCTACTCCCTTGCAGATACTTTAATCGTCAAGCCTGTTTCACAAAGGTTTTTATTATTAGTAATGAACCTTTGGAATCTCAATATTATAGCGTTCCTAATGAATCAAAAGCGGCTTTCTTTCGCCGCATCCATGCGGTGAAGGAATACCGATATGGTACAACCTTTGAATACGCATCGGTTCAGGCTTATTGGGATAAGCAGCCCACAATTATTGATGATGATTGCCCTTTTGAAAGTGAACAAACAAAAATAGAAGGTGTTTAAAAATGATTTCTTTTCTGATTAACGCTGCTATCGTTCTTGTCTTCCTGTTTATCCTCGTTGTCATTGCATCTTTGATGACATGGGTAGTTGTTAAGCTGCTTCGGTTTCTGTTTCCTAACCGTTTTAATCTTCGCACCGCTGATTTTCCTTGCGGTGAAACGATGGAAAGTAAGAGGTAAATCATGGGAAAGTTTCTGGAACGGCTCAGGCATTGGCTGACGAAAAGCAAGGGCTGCCGCTGCTGCTGCATCACCTGCCCCTATTACATCGACTGTAAAGAGGATTGGGAAGGCTACAAGATGGCATAACAAAAGCCCTCGTTATGAGGGCTTTATTATTTTTCATGGAGGTCTATTATGAAAACAAAAAGAATATTGGTCTTAATTTTGACCTTTGTGATTGTGTGTTCTTGTGTCTCCGTTGCGTCTTTCGCTGCGTTCGGTGGCGGTGGACGCGAATCGGGTGGCTTTGTTGGCGGTGGACGTTTTGAATCTGTTTCTCCGGATTCTTTATGGTCTAATGTCGGCGCGAGTGGACTACAGAGTTTGTGTGTTGATGTTAACGTTAACTCTGATTATTTTACCTTTTGGGAAGCGTTAGGTCTTTCTGAGCATGGTGTTGCAGGTATTGAAAATTTTAGTGTGTATGGCGAAAGCGTGTATGTAATCGTTTATGTAAAGAACGGTACTCGCTATCTTTTTTGTAATACTGCCGGATATCCTTTTTATTGCCCTTCTGATGAATATGAAGCATTTTCCGATATTGCTTTTGAGCTGACGCTTTCAAATAATGTAAGCAACTTTGCAAGCTATATCCGTGATATCAAAAATCTTTCAGACCGCACTTATGGTTATGTTGGTACGCTCGTTACCAAAATCACCGACATTCATACGCAGCTAACGGCTTTTTCCACTTCTGGCACATTGGCGGCATATATTAAAAATATGCAAACC
>JAFXJX010000072.1 GCA_017532025.1 Clostridia bacterium
CTTCGATTCCGCTTCGCTTCACTCAGGATGACATAATTCCACATCAAACCAAAACGGCGCACCCGTCGGATGCGTCCGCCCGTGTCATCTTGAGCGAAGCGTAGCGTAGCCGAAACCCGCAGGGCGACCGCACACGCGGTCGGATCTCGGGCGATCTGCAATTCTACTTGTTGTAGATCCCTTCGTCACTTCGTTCCTCGGTTTTGCTCATTACATTCGCAAAACTTCGATTCCGCTTCGCTTCACTCAGGATGACATAATTCCACATCAAACCAAAACGGCGCACCCGTCGGATGCGCCGTAAAGCTGTTATGTCGTTTTTTCAAGCGAATGGTGCAAAAATGCCTGTGTCTTTTCGGATTTGGGACTTGTAAAGATCTCTTCGGGTGTTCCCTCTTCTTCAATCACGCCGTCGGCAAAGAAGACCACACGGTCGGCAACATGACGCGCAAATTCCATTTCATGTGTCACCACAAGCATGGTGCGTCCCTGATCCTTTAATTCCTTGATCACGCGAAGCACTTCGCCTGTCAGCTCAGGATCAAGCGCACTCGTCGGCTCGTCAAAGCAGAGGATCGCAGGCTCTTGCGCAAGTGCGCGGGCAATGGCAACACGCTGTTGCTGACCGCCCGAAAGCTGGCAAGGGTAATTTCCCATCTTGTCAGCAAGACCCACCTCTGTGAGAATGGCGCGTGCGCGCTCAAGATTCTCTTCCTTCGCCTTGGCATACGCCGCGCGTCTGCCTTTGCCGAACTTCACTTCGCCGCGGATCTTTTCCTTGGCGCGAAGCTGTAAGGGCAGATAAACGTTTTCAAGCGCCGTGTACTGCGGAAAGAGGTTAAACGATTGGAACACAAGTCCCATTTTGAGACGCATCTTGCGGATTTCTGCCGCGCTGTAATCCTTCCCCGCATCAAAATCAAAGCCGTCTTCCACTCTGATCGTACCCTCGTTTGCCATTTCCAAAAAGTTCAGACAACGAAGGAAGGTGGTTTTGCCGCCGCCGGAAGAACCGATGACTGCCACAACCTCGCCTTTTTCAAGCGAAAAATCAATGCCGTGAAGAACTTGGATTGAACCAAAACGCTTTTTTAAGTTTTTAACTTCAAGAAACATCGCATAGCCCTCCTCAGATCTTGTAATAGTCGAGCTTCTTCTCGAAATGACGGAAGAGAAGCGTCAAAGCACCAACAAACAGAAGGAAGAAGACTGCAATGTAGAAGAGCGGCCAGATAAGACCCTTGGTGAGAAATTCGCTTTCGTTCACAAAGAAGATCTCCGCTACCGCGATCACACGGGCAAGAGAGGTATCTTTCACAAGGGTGATGACCTCGTTGCTCATCGGGGCAAGAATGCGTTTGACAACCTGCATCAGAATCACCGAAAAGAAGGTCTCGCGTGCTGTCATGCCAAGCACTTCGGCTGCTTCATACTGTCCGCGCGGAATGCTTTGAATGCCGCCGCGGTAGATTTCCGAAAAATAGCAAGCGTAGTTGATCACAAACGCCACAAGTGCCGCCAAAAATCTGCCGTTGTCTCCTGTGAAAAGCTGCACTTTAAAGAGAATACCCGGCACGTAGAACACCACAAACAGCTGAAGCATCAAGGGTGTTCCGCGGATGATCCACACCACCGTGCGGCAAAGCCAGGAAAGCGGTTTGAACTTTGACATCGAGCCAAAGGCAATCACAAGCCCAAAAGGCAAAGCGAAAACAAGCGTCAGAAGAAAGAGCAGACAAGATACGCCAAAGCCGTCAAGAAGCCTTAGGGTTATCGTCCAAAAATCCATTACTCAGCGTCACCGATGTTGGGGATGAGGTCGTTGGTAAGACCGTACTTTTCAGCAAGTGTCTTGAGCGTGCCGTCCTTGGAAAGCGCAACGATTGCTTCGTTGATCTTAGCGGTCAGGTCACTGCCCTTGCGTGCGCCGACGGCGTACACTTCAGAACCGAGGTCAAATGCTTCGTTGATCGAAAGATCGGTATAGTTGCCTGTGCCAACCATAGCCTTTGCCATCTGATAGTCGATCACGGCAAAGTCAGCCTGATTGGACTTCACTTCAAGAAGGGCGTTGGACTGAGCGGTGAACTTAGCAACCTTGTCTTCGTTGCCTGCATATTTAATGGCAACGGCTTCGCCCGAAGAGCCGCCTTCCACAGCCGCGGTCTTGCCGGCAAGAGCTTCCTCGGAGTTCAGCTCGCCAAGACGGGAGGTAAGGGTTACCACAACCTGCTTGTTTTCAAGGTAAGCATGAGTGAAGTCAACGTATTCGGTACGGGAAACACCGTCCGATTCGTCACCGAAGGTAAAACCGTTCCAGATGAGGTCAATCGAACCGTTGTTCAGTTCAAGATATTTGTTGGGCCAGCTGATAACCTGGAATTTTGCCTCCACGCCAAGATACTTGGCAACAGCTTCGGCAAACTCGGTGTCAAAACCAACAAGCGCGTCGTCTTCGTCAAAATAGTTCATAGGAGCGTAAAGGGTAATACCGCAACGGAAAAAGCCCTGCTCTTTTACCTTTTCCCAGTCGCTTTGTTCGCCGCAAGCGGTGAAGCATGTTGCCATGGTAAATACCATAACAAGCACAAGTGCAAGTGTTACAATTCTTTTCATGATTGAAAATTTCCTTTCTTTATCACTTTATCATGCTAAAGTGTTTTGATTGACATTTAGCATTATACAACATTTGTTTCGCTTTGTAAAGCCTTTTTAAGAAAATAATAAAATAATTATCCACAAAAAAGGAGTCCCCCTTGGCGTACCTGCGATAAAGCAGGTGCGCCAATTTTATATTAAAACTCGAATGTTGGTTGAATTATCATCAAAAAACAAGTTATTGATTGCTTTTGATTTTATGATATAATATTAGTGAAAGCAGAGCTCGCTTATCTTTTCATTAAGGAGACTAATCTATGGCTCACATTGGAATAAAAATAAAAGAACTAAGAAA